>JAHIPE010000058.1 GCA_018894655.1 Actinomycetota bacterium | reverse complement strand
CCTCGAACTGCTTTTCGCCTACGTTTACTTTTATAAACTTCATACCTTTATTATGGGGTATATGATAAGACTTGTCAAGAGATTGTCTGATGTCGAATGTCACTGTATGTTGCTGGTTTCAGGCAACTGTTGTAACACCCACCTTGGATCCCCGACACGGTGCCACTTGACCGACTCATCAACTTCCCTCCAGTCAAGGTCGTGCTTTACTTTCAACTTCCTTATAAGCTCTTCATTGCTCCAGTCGAGTATGACTATATGCTCTCTCGGCAATTCCGTCTCCTGTTATACACGGTGTTACACACATTATAGACCAAGAATCCAACTATTTCAATACTCGGTTGCAACTGGTCTGAGGCGAAGCCTCGCCAGGAGTTTATCCAACGCTGTCTCCTGGCGAAAAGCTCGGGATGGCCTTCGAGTTAAGGTCTTGGGTTTGCTTCGTCGCCTTCGGCTCCTCGCGATGACTCTCGGTTCGGGGGACAGGTCCTCGTCTCGCTATGATAAGACTTGGCCGATTTTCAACTTGACAAGCTCTATGGCGGCCATGGCCAGTTCTCGCGCGCTGCGGCATTCATCCGGGTCATCGAAGAATTCAGCCGGGACGTCTCCGGCCAGCCCGTTGGGATAGCGGGTTGGGATATAGTATCTGTCGAGGGTCTTCGCTTTCAACGCCTTCTCGAACTCCTTATCGTATGAGATCGCCAGTTTCAGCAGGTCATTCACCGAATGGGTGAAGAGCTCTTCCTCTCCCTGGTGGTAAAGATAGGATTTCAAGGCCTTCCCCGTAGCTTGTTGGAAGAGGAAGAGGGCGAGGTAAAACCTGCCCCTTTGCTCCAACTCACGGGCGTCTTCCAGTTCGGCCAGACTTTGTCGCAGCCAACTTCTGGCTTCCGCAACCCTATCCCTTTTCATAAACCACCTTTCCCGTCTTCAGGGCGTGACGTATGAAGCTGCTCTGTGGAATCTTATGTTCGAGCTCCTCTTCCGTGAAAGGGAAGATGTCCGCGGGAACCTCCGGGTCCGTCTTTTCGTATATCTCCCTGAACCATTCCTTTCCAGACTTGCTGTCCGGCATGACCACCAGAAGATCCAGGTCACTCCAGCTCCCCACCCTACTGTCGGCGAGAGAGCCAAACAGGATGATCTTTTTCGCCCCCATAAGGGACAATTGTTCTGTTAGCGCATCAAGCGCGGACGTGAGCTTTTTCTCTCTGCTTTTTCTCTTTGCGCTCATTCTTTGCAGCGTTGAAGCAGCGTCCATGTTAACCTTATGATCTTGATCGTTTTGCTTCATTCTATATCATACCTTCAGGTACTGTTTCTTTCCTGGGGCACAGGTGGCCATGGCCAGGGTGAGGGTCACCCCTGAAGCCAGACACCCCGCCCGGCTAGTGCCTCGTTCCATAGATACGGTTAAGCACCGAGAGCGTCGAAGCGCCGCTCCGGCAAGGCGCGCGACTGAGACGTACTCCTGTAGTACGTCGAGGGAGCGGAACGTAGCAGGAGTGGATGCAGCGGCGTTCGAATGCCAGCGTATTTATGGAGCGGGGTACTAATTGTCGATGTCCCTGGCGAAGGCAAAAAGGCCCTCTTCCTTCAACACCTTGACCATTTCCCCGACCACGGCGGCGGTATTGGGACGGTTGAAGTGGCATATCCCTATCGCGTACCCGTTCTTCGTTGCCAGGTCGGCCAACTTGCGCATCGCTGATCTTATGTAGTCCGGGTCATTCTGGTGGTCTATGAAGACTTCGTTCCGCTTATGGCCCAGCCCCAGGGACACCGCTGCCTGGGCAACCTTGGAGTTGCGAGCGCTGTTGCTGTCAACCACGTAGAAACCTTTGGACCTGGCCCACTCGCACTCGTATGTCATCAGTTGCAAGTCCGCGCAGCCCTGTCCGCCCTGATGGTTGTTGATGCCCGATACGTTGGGAACCGTGGCCAGGTCGGCATCCAGCGTCTGGGAGACGGTACTGCTGTCCATTCCGCAGGATAACTGCCCCTTGCCTGAATAGGTGTTGGGGGGGCATGTTCTCGGTGGGGATATGCATCATTATCAGGTAGCCGGCGTCGTAGAGCTGGTCGGACAGGCCAGCCGAGAGCACGCAATAAGGAACGACCGCGAAAGATAACGGTGCGTCAATGGCCAGCCACTGGGGCAGATTGGTCGCGTCAAAGCCCACGTCGTCAACCACTATCGCAACCGAGGGGGGTCTGGTATCTGACTTCTTCTCAACCGGTCCGGACTGGGCCTGTTCCTCTTTGGTGTCCTCCTCCGTTTTCCCGCTCTCACTCCCCTCTTCAGACCTGTTGGACTTACTTTCCTCCTCCTTGGTGGATTCAGCGTTGTCACAGGAATACAGTGATCCCTTCAAGAGCCCCCAGGGGCTGAAGAGAATAATGGCCAGGGCGAGTACGGCGATAACGACCAGGGGGATCAGGCGCCTCCTTCGCCTCCTCATTATCTCGCTGCGGATAGCAGCCCGCGAACGCCGGTCCCTTCTGTTGGAAGGTGCGTGCCTACGACCGGAAGGCGGTTCTCTCCCCTGCCTGATTGGTTCCACCTCCCTCGCCATATCAGCGGCAGCGCAATGCCGCTAAGTATCGATGAAGATACTATATCGCCGGCATTAACCATTTTCCACTACTAACACCGGCAAAATACAATAACTACGGTGAACCCGGCGTTGACGATGTCCCCGGCGGGGTTTACTTCTCCCCGTAGGTTCTGTCGAAAGAATATCGAACGGCAACATATACGCAACACGGCTGAACAACACACAACACTGAATAGCAACATACCACGATTGCACCGCCCTTCAAGTGCAATAATCAAGTCGGTGTGGATGGTGGATGGAGGTGTGGAAGTTGATTCTTGACCGCGAGGTGCTGGAAAAAAGACGCCGAAAACTGGAGGATGAGTTAGAAAGGGCGGTTAGCGAACTCAAGGGTATGGGGGCTGAACGTATCATTCTCATCGGTTCTTTGGCCAACGATATCCCGAATCCATTGAGCGACATAGACCTGGTGGCCGTCATGCAAGTGGAGGAGCGGTTTCTTGACCGCTTAAAAACGGCCTATCAACGTATCAAGCCCTCGGTCGCCATGGATTTGCTTATCTACACACCGGAAGAGTTCGATGAGATGAGGGAAAAGAGCCCATTTCTTATCCATGCCTTAGAGAAAGGTAAACTGTTATATGCGGCCTGATCCTGAAAGGGAGTATAAACGCTGGAAAAAGCAGGCCGATCTGGATTTGGATGACGCCGAGTACAGCGCACAAGGAAAACGCTGCCACCTGGCATGTTTCTTGTCTCAGCAAGCCGCCGAAAAGGCGCTCAAGGCTTGGTTATAGACTGTCCGTTGCTGTAGCCACGTCGTTGAGGCCCGTATCACATTGTTTGGCGGGTAAAATGCGTGCGTTTGCCCGGCCTCTCTTTGATGCTCCACTGTGGTGGCATAGAACACCGTGGGGGCAGTGCCCGCAGCCGAAGATCCTGCCGAATCTGCTGATTCTCATGGTTCTGGTGACTCCCGGGTGGTATAATTTTCTTATCGGAAGAGACCCCTTCTCGACATGGTTTCATTGGTTTCCCAGGGAATCAATGGGGAAAGGACCTCAATCGGATACAAGCAAGCGGTCTAGGTGAAGGCGGGGGGGTCCAGTGAAAAATCATGATGGATGGTTCAGGACGGTCGGTGTCATCTGCGTCGCGGCCATGGCCATGTCACTTGTCATGTTCGTTATCCCGGGCAACGTGGGGATGGGAGCCGAATCGCCTCCCACGTCGTTTGAGATCTCCCTCGATTTTCCCGAGCTCGAGATAACCGATAACGGGGACGGCACCGACACGCTCCACCTGGAGGGGTATCCGTGCTCGATGGACGTGGGGCTTCCGGCCATACCCTCAAAGACCCTCTCCATATCCGTCCCCCCCGGGATGAGGGCGGATAGCCTGGAGGTCACCCGAAGCGACTGGAAGGCGCTCCCGGGAGCACACGCCATAAGGTGGGGACAGCCACCGGCCCCCTCGACTGAGGACTTCAACCCGTTGCCGGCCCCGGCGCCCGCCGACCAGGAGGTCTACGGCTCCGACTCGCCGTACCCGGACCAACCGGTGTCTCTGGATGGGACCGGGATGATGCGCAAGTACTCCATGGCCCGGGTGAAGGTGACCCCGGTTCGTTACAGGCCGCACTCCGGCACCCTGGAGGCCAGCGGCAGCATGAGCATCCGGGTTGATTGCGTGCCCGGCAGGGAGCTCGAGCCGAAAGAGCTGGCCGACGACTCCCTCGAAGGGGTTCAATCGAGCATAATCGACAACTTCGACCAGGCGAGTTCCTGGTACCGGCCGGAGGGCGCAAGGTCTCCCCTGCCCCAGGCGGATACCGCCGACTACGTGATAATCACCACCGATGCCCTCTCCACGGCGGCGGACCCCCTCAAGAACTACAAGATAAGCCAGGGGTTGAGCGTGGTGACCGTCACCACCAGCTGGTTGAACACGACTTACCCCCTGGAACCGGACCTTCCCGCGAGGATTCGGAAGTACCTGAAGGACAACTACGTAGCTTACGGCATAGACTACGTACTGATCGTCGGGAACGACTCCTTGGTTAACATGAGGCGGTGTTACACGCCGGTAGAGCAAGGAGCTGCTTACGACTACACGCCAACCGACTACTACTACTCCGACCTGAGCGGCGACTGGGACATAAGCCGCGACGGTAAATACGGTCAGTACGGAGTGGACGATATCGCCGGCGGGGTCGACTTCTACCCCGAGGTCTACGTTGGAAGAATACCTAACGACAACGCGGTCGAGATCACTTCCATCTGTAACAAGATAGTAAACTTCCAGACAGATTCGGGCGCCTGGAAGAAAAAGGCCCTCCTGCTCGGCGCCACCAGCAACTACGCCAACGAGGATTACAGTGGCTATGGCGCGACCTGGGGTTCCACGCTCATGGAGGAGATGAAATCCGGCCTGCTCGACCCGGGGGGATACACTTACACCACCATGTACGAGAAAGCGGGACGCACTCCCGAGCCCCCGGCCTGTGACATGAATCTTACCAACGCCAACGTCGTCTCCGAGTGGCCGAAAGACTACGGACTGGTGAACTGGTGGGCCCATGGAAGCGAGACCGCCGCCTGGAGAAAATACTGGTCAACAGATGACGGGGACGGCGTTCCCGAGTCGGGCGAGATGAGCTGGCCAAGCCTGGTGACTTCCGCGGACGCGGCATCTATGGACGACGCTCATCCCAGCGTGGTGTTCTCCTGCTCCTGCAATACCGCCTGGCCGGAGAACGCGAACAGCATGGATAAAGCGTTCATGAAGCAGGGCGCCTCGGCTTTCGTGGGCGCTTCAAGGATCTCCTGGTACAGGGTCGGCTGGGCGAACAAGGACGGCGGCGGGAACGCCTCGATCGACTACTTCTTCTACAAGAGCCTCCTTGAGGGCAACTCGGCGGGAAAAGCACTGAGGGATAGCGACCTCCAGTACAGAAACAACTACTGGTTCGGCGGCTGGGATGACTGTCACCACGCGAACCTGTGCGGCTTTAACCTCTACGGCGACCCGTCGATGACGCTCAACCAACCCACCAACCACACGGTCACCGCCTCGGTCTCGGGAGGGCACGGGACGGTGAGCCCTCCATCGCAGTCCGTCAGTTACGGGGGGACCGCCACCATCAACATCAACCCGGACACCGGCTACCACATCGCCGGCATCACCGACAACGGCAGCCCGGCGACAATCGCCAACCCCTACGTCATCAAGAACGTTACCGCCAACCATACGGTGGTGGTGAGTTTGGCAGTATCGGAGGGCTCCACCTGGTACCTGGCCGAGGGCTCCACCGACTGGGGATACGACTGCTACATAACCATCGAGAACCCCAACAACGAGAGCGTGAGTGCCACCGTCACCTACATGACCGACGCAGGAGCCCTGCCTGGGGGGGACATAGACATGCCCGCCATGTCCCAGGCGACCATCAACCCCAGGGATATCCTGGGAGCAAAGGACTTCTCCACCAAGGTGGAGTGCAAGCAGGGCAAGACGATAGCGGTGGACCGCACCATGTCCTGGACTGGAGAGGGCGCCCCCTCACCGGACGGACACTGCTCCATAGGTGTGACCTCCCCCAACAAGACCTGGTACCTGGCCGAAGGGTCTTCCGCCTGGGGGTTCGAGTGCTGGCTTCTCATCCAGAACCCCAACGCGACCGAGGCAACCGCCCAGGTCACCTACATGATAGAGGGAGACTCACCACAGACGTTCGAGAAGAAGATACCGGCAAACAGCCGCAAGACGTACAACATGGCAAACGACATCGGGGAGAAGGACGCCTCCATCAAGGTGGAGGCGGACATCTCGGTAATCCCCGAGAGGGCCATGTACCGCAACAACCGCCGCTCTGGCCACGACTCCATAGGGACGACATCACCGGCGGAGAACTACTACCTTGCCGAGGGCACCACCGACTGGGGGTTCACCACCTACGTGCTGGTACAGAACCCCAACCCAGGCGACACCGAGGTTACCGTCACCTACATGACATCATCCGGAGCGGTACCCCAGGCCCCGTTCACCATGCCCGCCAACTCGAGGCATACCATCAGGGTGAACGACGCCCTTCCCGCAAGCGACTTCTCCACCCAGGTGAGTGGAAGCCAGCCCATCATAGCCGAGCGTGCCATGTACTGGGGAGAGGGGACCGCGGCGGGAGAGGCGTGCCACGACTCGATAGGGCTTGCCGCCCCTCACACCACGTTCTACCTCCCCGACGGAGAGACATCAAACGGACGTGAGACGTACACCCTGGTGCAGAACCCCAACGCGAGTGATGTCACTGTTGAGATCACCTACATGACCCCCGACAGCAAGGGTAACGTCACAAAGACAGAGAAGATCCCTGCAAGCTCCCGCAAGACCTTCAACATGCTGGAGCACTCGGGAATCACAGGAAGGGCCTCCATCATGGTCACCTCGAAGACCGCGGGCAAGAAGATCATGGTCGAGCGTGCCATGTACTGGAACAACCGGGGAGCGGGGACGGATACCATAGGGGGGTATGGGGACTGATTGCCCCCCTCACCCCAACCCTCTCCCCCGCCGGGGAGAGGGAGCGGAGTCCCCCACCTCGGTCCTCCCCCGCCAGGGGGGAAGATGCCGTAATCTACAGGGTTTGTTACCCCACCTCAGTCCTCCCCCCAAGACGCCCCCCATCCCTTCCTTCCCCCCAGGGGGGGAAGGAAGGGGCAGGAGGGAGGGAGCAGAGGGACAGTAGCCATCTCCACCTGAGGGGGTTGCTTGAGTAGTTGAGGTCAGACGCCTGTGGGTCTTAGAGGTTTAAAATAAGGCGGGACATCCCGGGGCAGCCGAATATCGCCTCGAAGGGCTCCGACGGATACCGGTCCACCACCTCGAACCCCGCCTTCTCGTAGGCGCGCTCAGCCGGGATGTTGCCGATGAAGCAGCTAATCTGCATACGGGGGAAGCCCTCCTCGCGCCCTTTGAAGACCGCGTCCTCCATGAGTGCGTTGGTGAGCCCCCGGCGGCGGAACCCCGGCAGGGTCGCGACGTTCTCAACTGTGAGCGCGTCGTCGGGGACGGACGGGTTCACCGCCAGGAACGGGGCCATTCGCTCCCCCATATCCTCGAGATCGCCCGAGTCCCAGCCGATCTCCTCGAGCGCGACCACGAATTCCTTGACGCTCGGACTTCCCTTGTGATACGTACAGGCCAACGCCGCCACATCGCCCTCCACCTCGGCGACCCTGTAGAAGGAGTAATGAAACATGGAGCGGGTTTCCACCTTCAGCAACCTCTCCACCAGCCCCAGGCGCTCAATCGTGGGCCCCGGCTCGCCCGGGATGAGCAGGTCCATCACGGATGTCCTGACGTGCCCCCTGCCGGCCAGGTACATCAGGTACGCCACCGTAGCCGCGTCGCCGGGCCGTGCGTCTCGGATAACAACTTTCACTGCCACATACCACCTCACGTAGCCACATATCGGCTCCACCTAACATTATAGGACCAAAACCCGGAAACTGAGTATCCCCCACGGCGCTTGAGTCAGAGATATCACCTGATTGTGCTTGACTCGCGACCCGCCAGAACCTAGAATTACAGGCGAAAACTGAATAACAGGCCGCGCAGGTGGCAGTCAGCCTTGATAGGGAAGCCGGTGAGAATCCGGCGCGGACGCGCCACTGTGATGGGGAGCGACCCGCATTTACCACTGGCGAGAGCCGGGAAGGGCGGGAAGCGTTGAACCAAGCCAGGAAACCTGCCTGAGCGGATTCCACGACGTCCTCGCGAACGGGAGCGTATGGGTCACGCCCAGAATGACCGCCCCTCACGAAGAGGGGCGGTTTTTCACGTGTTCTGTGACCCGGCCCAGGGCCGCGGGGCCAGGGAGGGAGGTGTTGCCGGGGAACGGAGCAATCGGTACCGCAGCTTGAAGACAAGGAGGAGAAACGAAGATGAAGAAAGCGTTAGTACTACTGCTGGCGGCGGCGCTGGTCATACTCGTCATGGCCGCGGGCACATCGGCCCAGGAGGCCGACGAGTGGAGCCAGTTCCAGAAGGACGCGGGTAACACCGGCTCCATCGACGTGGCCATACCGGGGGATAACACCGTCAGCAACAAGACCGCGGCGATGGACGCCCGCGCCGGCAGCCAGCCGGCCGTCTCCGGGAACCGCGCCTACGTCTATAACGGCGTCGACGACACATCGGGCTCCATAGCATGCTTCGACCTGTCGACGCACCAGAAAGTCTGGGAGAAAACCATCGATCCCCCAACCAACTGGACCTTTTCCTCGCCCACGGTCTCCGGCGGCGTCGTCTATATCGGGTCCGGCTCCAAGGTGCACGCCTTGAATGCGGCCGACGGGGCCGCGCTCTGGACCAGGGACCTGGCAACCCTTGCCGCGGGCGCGTCTATCGCCAACTGTTCGCCGACCGTTGTAGGGAACCACCTGTTCATAGGCGACTGGCAGAACGGTATCTACTACTGCCTGGACGTGGCCGACAGCGGTAATAAGGTCTGGTCGTTCCAACTCGATGCCGGCAGCCACGCTCAGTCGACCCCCGCGGTTGACGGGGACCGGGTCTTCGTGGGGCAGTTCAGCGATCCCGCCGGTTCCAACGGAAAGGTCTGGTGCCTGGACAGGAGCGACGGCAAGCCGGTTGCTTCCTGGGGCACCAACGGCTGCTTCGAAACGGCCAACAAGCTCGACGTCACCGGGTCGGTCGCGGTTGACGGCGACTACATCTACTTCACCGACTACGACTTCAACAGTGCCGACAGCCACCTCTACTGCGTGGGCAAGGCCGACGGCAAGGAGGCCTGGCAAGGCTCCGTCTACCCCACCAGCGGCACCCCCGCCGTCGGTGACGGCATCGTGGTCTCGGCGGGAGACGACTTCCACACCACGTTCACGCCGAGGGTATCAGCATTCGCCGCCGGCGCGGGCAGCGGGGGGGCGGCCGCTCCCCTGTGGACCGCGGACGGCTTCGGGGGGTGGAAGATGTCCCCCTCCATCGCCGACGGAAAAGTCGCGGTGGGCATCGATGTCTGGGGCGCCCCCGGGGTGGCGGTCCTCGACGCCACCGACGGCGGTGTTGTGTGGCAAAGCACCGAGGGGAACTCCACCCCGGTCCCCACCGCCTACGGCCTGCTCAGCATCAGCGCGGCGGGAGAACTGGTGACGTTCGGCGCCGGTGCGGTGGCAAACGGCGACTTCTACTTCGCGGAAGGTACGACCAGGGACGGGTACCAGGAGTGGATATGCCTGGAGAACCCGGGCGCTACACAGATAGACGCCAACATCCAATACATGCTGACCGACGGCTCCGTCCGGGACCAGCCGGTCATGCTGCCGGCCGATTCCCGGACCACGGTTGATGTCAACCTGTTCCTGGGGCTCGGCGTTGACGCCTCGGCCCACGTGACCGGCAACGGCTACTTCGTGGCCGAGAGGTCGATGTACGTCGATACCGAAACGGTGAGCGGCGGCGAGCAGGTCATGGGCGTGACCGACCCGGGCAAGAGCTTCCTGTTCGCCGAGGGAACCACCCGGGCCGGCTACCAGACATGGCTCGCGCTGCAGAACCCCGGGGACAACGACGCCAACGTCCTTTTGACCTACGTGTACCCGGACAAGCCGCCCAAGGCGCAAAACCTGACAGTCAAGGCCTCCTCGCGCGAGACTGTTGATGTGAACCTGGGCGCCGGGGGGGGCGAGGACGTCTCCATCGCGGTGGCCTCCACCGAGCCCATGGTAGGCGAGCGGGTCATGTACTTCGAGGCGGCGGGCGACATACTGGGCGCCGGTCCCAGCGGCGTGCACAACTCCACCGGCGTGGGAAGCGCGGGAGAGAGCTGGTACTTCGCGGAGGGTACCACCAGGTACAACTTCCAGGAGTGGCTCTGCCTGATGAACCCCACCGGCCAGGACATCGACGCCACTATCCAGTACCTGAACGAATGGGGGACGGTAAAGACCGACACCAGGTTGCTCACGGCAAACTCCCGGACAACGTTGAACGTGAACACGGAAGTAGGTCCCGACGAGGACGTCAGCATGTACATCACCGCCAACGGGCCGATAGTGGCCGAGCGGCCGATGTACTTCCAGTACGTCCCGGCGGGACAGGAAAACCAGATGTGGGGCGGCGGGCACGACACCGCCGGCGCCTCCTACGCCGCCTACCGGTGGGAGTTCGCCGAGGGGACAACCCGGGACGGCTTTGAGACGTACCTGTGCATCGCCAACCCCAACAACCTGGACGTCGAGGTCACCATCGACTACATAACCTCGAAGGACGACGGGACAAAGGAAACGATAACCGAGAAGGTGACGGTAGCGAAGAACACCAGGTACACGATAAGGGTCAACGACGTGGTGGAAACCGGGAGAGACGTCTCCACGGTGCTCACCTGCGGCGTCCCCATCGTGGCGGAGCGGCCGATGTACTTCAGCACTGACGGGTACGTCGGCGGCGGGACCTCCCTGGGGTTCCCCGGTTCGCTGTAACGGCACTTATCGGTCGAACGGACGGGCCGGGGGCGAACTTCCCCGGCCCTCTCCCTCATAAGAAAGGCATGAATTGAGCCGAACCGGCAAGCGGGCCATCATGTGGACGCTCGCCGCCATCCTGGTGGTGGGCGTTACACTGGTTGCGCTCAAGGGCTGCACGCTCATGCCCTGGAACAAGGAAACCGCCGGGGGCGAACCGGTCTCGGTTCTTATCACCCGCGACTTCGGCGGCGTGCTAATCACCGACGAAAGCGTCAGGCCCAGGAGCGGGGACTCGGTAATGGACGTTCTCCTCCAGGTGGCCGAGGTGGAGACTGGCTACGGGGGCGGCTTCGTCTCCGCGATCGACGGCCTTGGCTCCGGCAGCGGCGAGAGCGGGCGCTCCGACTGGTTCTACTACGTAAACGGCGTACTCTCAGGGCTCGGGGCAGACGAGTACCAGGTGGAGGGTGGAGACAAGATTTGGTGGGACCACCACTCCTGGAATGAGAGCAACTTCATCCCCGCGGTGGTGGGGTCTTACCCGATGCCGTTCACCCGGGGCTACTCCCGGGAGGAAACGCTCTCCACCGTCCTGTTCAGCGACTACCTGGAGAGCCTTGCCAGGCAGGTGGGGGGTTACCTGGCCGAGGGCGGGGCGCGGGTTCAGTACGAGGGCGACCTGCCCGGCTTCATCTGCGGGGACAGGAGCGGCCCGGTCATCGCGTTCGTGACGTTCGAGGACGCCCGTAAGACCGGCTGGATCACGGAGCTGCTGGCAAGCCCGGGCAAGACCGGCGCCTTCCTGACGTTTGACGGGGATAGGCCGGTGCCGCTCGACAGCAACGGCGACCCCGCGCCCCTCCAAGAGGAGATAAGCGCCGCCGTCCTGGCGTGTGGCTCGGGAATAGGGGACCCTTTCCCGGTCTGGCTCGTCCTTTGCGACGGGGAGGACGGCGTAAAGCAGGCGGGGCGCCTCCTTGTCTCCGGGTCTCAGGGGTTATCCAGAAAGGTCGGCGTGGTGGTGGCCGGCGGTAACGTATACTCTCTGCCCAGGTAGGTGTGCCGTGATACCCGTATACAGGAAAAACAGGGCCCATACCCCCAACCTTGAGGGGCGACACTCCTGTCGCCCTCTGGCCCCGGGGAGGTTGAGAACCTCCCCTCAAGACTGGGTAGGTGTGCCGTGATACCCGTATACAGGGAAAAAGACAGTTTCCTGCAGAAGATGCACCCGGCCACGCAGCTCACGTTGGCCTTTTCACTGCTGATACTCTCCCTGGTTGCGGAAAACCCCTTATACCAGGTCGCGATAATAGCGGCCACCGCCATCCTGGCGGCCTCGGCGAATGTGTTCCGAGAGTGGTGGTCATGGTGGAAGATATGCCTCGTCATCGGCCTGGCCGCGCTTATCATCAACCCGCTGGTATCCCGCGAGGGCGTAACGGTTATCTGGCGCGGGCCCATTGTCCCCGTCCTGGGGCGGCTTGATATCACGCTGGAGGCGGTCGCCTACGGCGCCGGTATGGCCCTCCGGCTGGCGGCGGTCATCTGGGTTTTCGCGCTCCTCTCCCTCGTCATGGACCCGGACCGGGCGCTGGGGCTGCTCAGGGGCAAGGGGTCCAGGTCCGCTCTGGCCAGCGCGCTGGCCCTGCGGATGGGGCCAACCGCCATGAGAGACTCGGTTGATATACTGGACGCCCAGAGGGCACGCGGCGTGGCGAGGGACGATGGGGGTAAGCTCCTGGTCTTGAGAAGCCGCCTTCCGCTGGTGAAGAGACTCGTCTCCACCGGGCTGGACCGGGGCATCGGGCTGGCCGAGTCGATGGAGTCGCGGGCGTACGGGTCGCACCGG
>JAHIPE010000057.1 GCA_018894655.1 Actinomycetota bacterium | reverse complement strand
CGGGTTCAGGGAAGCGCTTCGCCACGGGCAAGGACGTCTCGTTCACGATAAGCGGCGCCACGCTGGGATCACTGACGCTCCAGGCGGAGGAGGGCTATGAAGAGGACGGGACGCCCTATCCCAGGGACGAGGAAGACTCGACGGAAGACGGAACCGCGCCCTCCGACAAAGAAAAAAGCACCTCTTCATCTTCTGTGATTCCTGTTGACAAGACCGTTCAATATCAGGGAATTGAGCTCAAGATAGTCTCAGTGAAGATAGAGCCAGGAGCGGATGACAGAGTTTTACTGACAATAAACATTGAAGCAAAGAATCAATCCGGGGAGCAGGTTTTTATTTTCTGGAGCGAGGAAACGCGGCTGATAGACGAAAAAGGAGAAGAATTCGCACTTGATGATTATGATATGGAGACAGATTATACGCCCGCAACCCAAGCAGAGGGGCAACTATTTATCCCGGTCGATAATAAAGATCAAATCTTCACACTTCAGTTCGGCAAAAAAAGTTTACCAAAGGTTGACTTGAAGCTGGATCTTGCAGGGGCTGACTGACCCCAATTCGGCATGGCTTTGAACATCATGGAATTGGAAGTTTTCGATTGTTGAACGGCGCCGGGGCGCCGCCGGGAGAGGGCGACACCGGGCGAGAGGGAGGTGCCTATCGAGGTCTGTGTTCTAGCCAGCGGGTCCGACGGCAACGCGACCTATATCCGTTCGGGGTCCACGGCGATACTCATCGACGCCGGTCTCTCCCTGAAAGAGCTTTCCCGGAGGTTGTCCCTCATCGACGTCGAGCCCCGGTCGCTCGACGCGGTTGCTATCACCCACGAGCACATCGACCACGTGCGTAGCATAGGGCCGCTCTCCAGGCGCCACCGGGTCCCGGTCTTCACCAACGACGCCACCGCCCGGGCGTCGACCCTCCGGGCGCAGTGCGCCGACACTCTCGAGCGCTTTACCACCGGCAGCCCATTCGAGGTGGGCCGCCTGCGCCTGCGTCCGTTCCCGGTGCCTCACGACGCCGCTGAAACGGTGGGGTTCTCGGTATCCGACGGCCGCGTCAACGTCGGTGTGGCCACCGACCTGGGCAGCGTAACGCTCGAGGTGCGAGATGGCCTCAGCAACTGCGACGCGCTGGTGCTGGAGTCCAACCACGACGAGTCGATGTTGATGGAAGGCCCCTATCCCCCCTTCTTGAAGGAAAGGGTCAGCGGCCCGCACGGCCACCTGTCCAACGCCGCCGCCGGTGCGCTGATAGAGAGCGTCTTCCACGGCGGGCTCCGGTACCTGGTGCTGGCGCATATCAGCAGGATCAACAACGTGCCATCCCTCACCGTGAAGACCGCCAGGAGGGCCCTGGGGCGGAGCGGGTCCGATGTGCTGGTCTCGGTAGGGCGGCACGACATGATAGGCGAGATCATCACAATGTAGTACCCCGCTCCATAAATACGCTTGCATTCGAACGCCGCTCCCATCCACTCCGGCTGCGTTCCGCTCCCTCGAAGTACTACAGGAATACGTCTTGGTCGCGCGCCTTGCCGGAGCGGCGCTCAGGCGCTCTCGGTGCTTAACCGTATCTATGGAACGAGGCACTAGTGACCGATTGAGGCGAGGGCGCCATACGCGGCGAGGAATCTACAGCTTCGACAGGAAAGGCAAGGAGTGGTTCTTCTTCAAGATGAAGGGTTGAGCCAGGAAACGGTACGCACCCGGATGGTATTATGCCGGTGCCGCCGGATTGTAAAGTGGAACGCTTATAGAGACGGGAGGCCGGGTATGCTCAGAAAGATCGCTATCTTTCTGCTGGTCCTGCTGCTGTTGCTGGCCGTCGGCGTTGCCTCCGGGTGCGGGTGCGACGGGGATGACACGTCGAACGGCGCCGAGGAGGAAGTTACCTACGATGAGGAGCCGACTGATGATAGCGAGCCCCCGGTGACCGCCGATCCCTCGTCCACCGTCACCATGAACGGGCGCTCGGTGATGGCCGGGTGGATGGAGCACTGGGGGTACGACTGGGAGGGTCCGGTGGAGAAGGACGGCTACTCCCTCGACTACAAGGAGCTGGACGCCGACCTCTCGCAGATAGCGGGCAGCTTCCGCGAGAACGTCCAGGGGCTCCCGGAGGGCTCGGTCACTTTCTTCAAGTTCTGCTTCGCCGACTTCTACGGGGACAACCTCTCCGAGCTGGAGGGGCTGGCGGACGAGGTGATCGGCATCGCCCGCGAGAACGGCCTCCGCCTCATCCTGGGCAACGCGTTGCCGATGGGGAAGAGGGACGCGCCCTCCGGGGTGGTCTCCGAGTACGAGGGATACAACAGTTACCTGCTGGACAAGTCGTCAGACGACAGCGTCTGGGTGTACGACTTCTACGGAGTCCTGGCGGGCTCGGACGGCTACCTCAAGCCGGAGTACGACGCGGGCGACTCCCACCTGAACTCCACCGCCTACAGGGCGCTGGACGAGACCTTCTTCCCGCTTCTGGACAGTATATACGGGAGGTAAATGACGGGGCCGTAGGTTACGCCATCCCCCGTGCCCTCCCCGGAGGGAACGACCGTGACGTCATTGCGGGCGGGAGTGCCTGGGGTCGTGGTGTCGGGGCCGGGCTCCCCTTTCTCCACCTCGGTCTTCACGTAGAGCACGACCCGGTCCGGGTCGCCGGG
>JAHIPE010000056.1 GCA_018894655.1 Actinomycetota bacterium | reverse complement strand
CCGGAAAGAGAAAGCCCCCCGCAAGAAACGCCTGTCCACCGCCGCGGGCAAGGCCGGGCGCTTCACCAGGCGCCTTCTAGCCACCGGAACGTTGGGGCAGTTGATAAACGGCCTGCCGTACGCGCTTGCCGCGGGCGTTGTGGTGTTCGGCAGTTGGCTCCTCCTGGCGCTCATCGGGGGTCAGTGGAGCCAGTTCGCGGTCGTCACCTGTGGAATGGTGGTGCCGTGGACGTTCTTCAAGGGCACTACCGCGAGAAAACGCGGGGGCGTGAGGGTATGGCCCGAGTCCCCTCGGCCGATATGGACCTCAATCCTATCGGTCATCATCGTCGCCGGGCTCACGCCGCCCGTCCTGTTCCTCGCCTATAAGATTCTATACAGGTCAAACACGCGGCTGCCGTTCTCTGACTTCATGGAACGGTACTTCATGACGTCAAGCTGGATCCTCGTAATAGCGGGATTGGCGCTCGCCTTCCTTATCCCGTTCCTGCTCAAAGCAGGCGAGAACTGGCGGAAGCCGTCTATCATGAACAGGGGCAAGAAAGGGAAATCGCCAGACGAGTAGGTCTACCGTTCCATCCGGTCCCCCATCCGGTCCCCGGCCTTCCTCTTCCGCCGAATCCTGAACAGCGTATAGGCGGATGCGAACGGGGAATATATCTTCCCCGAGATACTGCCACCGGCAAGTTTCTCCATGAGGTCCGCGGGTCCGGAGAAATCCTCCATCTCCACGAACGCGGCGCCCAGGTGGGTGGGCTCGTGGGCGTCACTTCCCGCCGCGCGGGTGAACGGGTGCCGCCCGAGGAATCGCCTGGCGAGAACGTTCGCCAGCGGGAGCCTGGGCTTGCCGTTGAACTCCTCCACGATATCAATCAGCCCTGAGAGCTCGACCAGCTCGGACGCCTTCAGCCTTTTGAGCTTGAGCAGGTCGAACGGGTGCGGCACGTATACCAGGCCCCCTTGCCCCTTGATGAGATCCATCGTCTCGCGGGGCGGCAGGTTGTCGGGGACCCACTCGCTAAGGAACAAACCGCATATCTCGCCTTTGGTGGTGCGCACCTCCTCACCTACCAGCACGCGCGGCGCCCATTCCCCCCGGGACAGTAGCTCCTCGCTCCTGAAGGCGAACTCGAACGCCCCCTCTATCACGTCGTGGTCCATGATGGCCACCACGTCGATGCCTTTCTCGCGACAGCCATCCCGGAGGTCCTGGAAAGTAATCACCGAGTCCGGCGAGTAGACGGTGTGGACGTGGAAATCAACTTTGACTATCATACCGCTGTGTTTATCGTGCTCTTGTTTGGCCGGAGGGGACCTCCGCGCCGCAGTGGGTGAGCAGCGACCTCCAGATAACCAGGCCGTCGGTGGAGCCCAGTTCCGCCTCGGAGGCCCTCTCGGGGTGCGGCATCATGCCGAGCACGTTCCCCTCCCGGTTGCAGACCCCGGCGATGCTCTCGGTGGCCCCGTTGGGGTTGTATTCGCTTGCCACCGAGCCCTCCGGCGAGCAGTAGCGGAACACCACCTGTCCGCGTAACTTCATCTCCTCCAGTGTCCGGTACGGCACCTGGTAGTTGCCCTCGTTGTGGGCGATGGGAATCCTCAGAACCTGGTGCTCGTAGGCGCCGCTGGTCCAGGGGGTGCTGGTAATCTCAACCCTTATGTCGACAAACCGACAGATGAACTTCAGGCCCACGTTCCTCATCATCGCGCCCGGCAGCAGGCCCGCCTCCAGCAGAATCTGGAAGCCGTTGCATATACCGATAACCATGCCTCCACCGGCCGCGAACCGCTCTACCGCTTTCATCACCGGGGAGAAGCGGGCCACCGCGCCGGTCCTGAGATAGTCACCGTAGGAGAAGCCGCCGGGCAGCACCAGGCAGTCGAAGCCGGAGAGCTCGGTGTTCTGGTGCCAGACATACCGAACGTCCTGTTGCAGGACCTCACCCAGGACGTAGAAGCAGTCGTGATCGCAGTTGGACCCCGGAAAGACCACAACCCCGAACTTCATCAGGCATCAACCTCCAGGTCGTAGTCCTCTATTATCGGGTTCGCCAGGAGCTTCTCGCACATCTCGCCGAGCCTCTCCTCCAGCCTGGCCCGGTCTTCACCGGCAAGCTCGAGCTCCATGTACTTGCCCACCCGAAGCTCCTCCACCTCGTCGTACCCCAGGGACTTGAGCGCGCGGAGAACCGTCTTCCCCTGGGGGTCGAGTATCCCTTCCTTGAACGTGATATGTACCCTGGCTCGTGCCAACTCGGCTCCTCCCTCCGATCTCGATACCCTGGTTTCAGGGCTTTACCTTCAACCCCTCCAGCCGGGTGAAGATCCTCTCGGTCCGCAGCAGCGCTTCTCTGATGTCGAAGCAGTTCTCTATCTCCTCCGGCGTGAGGTACTGCCCTACCTCCTTGTCGTGCAGCAGTCCCTGACGAAAGTCCACCTCGCCGCGGACCGCCCGCATCGCGTTCCTCTGTACCATCGTATACGCCTCCTGGCGCATGACCCCTTTGCCCACAAGGGACAGAAGGACTTTCTCCGAGAATATCAGGCCCTGTGTCAGTTCAAGGTTTTTCTCCATCTTCCAGGGGTAGACCACCATCCCCTCCAGGACCTCGATGAACTTGTTGGCCATATAGTCAAGCAGGATGGTGCTGTCCGGTATTATCACCCGCTCGGCGGAGGAGTGGCTTATGTCGCGCTCGTGCCATAACGCCACGTTCTCCAGCGCCACCTGGGCGTTGCCCCGGATAACGCGCGCCAGCCCGCATACACGCTCGCAGATTATCGGGTTCCTCTTGTGGGGCATCGCGGAAGAACCGGTCTGGCCCGGACGGAACGGCTCCTCCACCTCCAGGACTTCGGTTTTCTGGAGCCCTCTTATCTCGGTGGCGAACTTCTCGAGCGACGACGCCGCTATCGCCACCGCGACCATGTACTCCGCGTGGCGGTCCCTCTGGAGAATCTGGGTGGCGGCCTCCGCGGGCTTCAGCCCGAGCCGGTCACAGACGTACTTCTCCACGAACGGGTCAATGTTGGCGTAGGTGCCGACCACCCCCGAGATCTTCCCGCAGCTGACCGTGTTCCGGGCCTTCTGCAGCCGCTCGAGGTTGCGGCGCGTCTCGAACGCCCACACCGCCAGCTTAACGCCGAACGTCAGGGGTTCCGCGTGAACGCCGTGGGTCCTGCCGATCATCACCGTACCGCGATGCTCCAGCGCCTTGTTCTTGAGCACCCCCATCAGCCGGCTGGTGTCCTCTATCAGTATCTCCGCCGCGTCGCGCATCTGGAGGGCGAGGCCGGTGTCCAGGATATCGGAGGATGTCATGCCGTAATGAAGGAACCCGGCTCCCTCCCCTATGTTCTCGGCCAGGTTCTCCAGGAACGCCACCACGTCGTGATGGGTACGCTGCTCGATCTCCTTGACCCGCTCGACGTCGAACCGCGCCTTCTGCTTGACGGCCTCCAGTGCCTTCTGGGGCACCAACCCCAGTTCGACCATCGCCTCGCAGGCGAGCACCTCAATCTGCAACCAGTTCTGGAGCTTCGCCTCCTCGCTCCAGATCTCCTTCATTCTGGGCAGGCTGTAGCGGTTAATCATGGGGTATCACCGTCTTCCCTGTCGCGTGCCTTCGTTCAATACTACGCCTCCGCCAGCTTTCTCCTGTACTCCGCGTGCCTCTCCTTTATATCGGGGTACTTGAGTGAGAGTATCCGTGCCGCCAGGACCGCCGCGTTCCCGGCACCCCCTATCGCCACCGTGGCAACCGGTATCCCCGTGGGCATCTGGACAATGGATAGAAGGGCGTCGATCCCGCCGGGCACCCCCGAGTCGATCGGAACCCCGATAACCGGCAGGTCGGTGTAAGCCGCGACGACCCCTGGCAGGTGCGCGCTCATGCCGGCGCCCGCTATCACCACCTCGGCCCCCCTTTCCTCCGCGTCCCTCACCGCGGCGATGACCTTCTCGGGGCTGCGGTGCGCGGAGGCCACCACCGTGACCGACGGTATACCCAGCCGCTCGAGCATCTGCTCGCACTTGGCCATCTTGGGCAGGTCGCTCTTGCTCCCGGTGATTACCAGGACCTTAATGTCACCCATCACTCACCATCCCTTAGCAATAACGTTTTACCCGCCGATTGTAACCCCGGCCCGATTAATAGTCACCCGCCGGCGTCAATGCCCCGAACCCGCCATCAAGCTTCCCATACCTCTTGAGCCGCGTCTCTCCAGGCGCGGCCAGTCCGGCCTGGGCGGCCTAAGAGACCGCCATCAAGCTTCCCATACCTCTTGAGCCGCGTCTCTCCAGGCGCGGCCAGTCCGGCCTGGGCGGCCTAAGAGACATGCCCCGAACCCGCCATCAAGCTTCCCATACCTCTTGAGCCGCGTCTCTCCAGGCGCGGCCAGTCCGGCCTGGGCGGCCTAAGAGACCGCCCTCAAGCTTCCCATACCTCTTGAGCCGCGTCTCTCCAGGCGCGGCCAGTCCGGCCTGGGCGGCCTAAGAGACCGCCCTCAAGCGGTATAGAACAGGCATGCCCCGAACCCGCCATCAGGACCCGGACCGCGCGGCCCGGTGCCCGATGTCGGTGCGGTAGTGCATTCCCTCGAAATCGATCATGCGTGCCGCCTGGTAGGCGAGGCCCCTGGCGTTCCCGAAGTCCTTCCCCAACGCCACCACGTTGAGGACCCTGCCGCCCGCGGTCACCACCTTGCCGTCCTCCCGCCTGGTCCCGGCGTGGAACACCTCGACGTTGGAATCCGATGAGGCGGCCCTCAGCCCGGTAATGGGGATGCCGGTTTCATACTTCCCGGGGTACCCTCCGGATGCCAGGACCACGCAAACGCAGTACTCCGGCGACCACTCCATCTCGTAGGCGGAGATGGTCCCGTCTATCGTCGCCAGCAATCCGGGGACCAGGTCGCTTTCAAGCCGGGGAAGCACGGCCTGGACCTCCGGGTCGCCGAAGCGGACGTTGAACTCCAGTACCTTGAGGCCGTCCCCGGTCAGCATGAGGCCGCCGTACAGGACACCGCGGTAGGGGATCCCCTCCTCGGCCATCGCTTCCACCGTCGCGTTCATCACGTTCCTCTGGGTGCCCGCCTCGGTATCGGCGTCAAGCAGGGGCACAGGGGAGTAGGCGCCCATCCCCCCGGTGTTGGGACCCTCGTCCCCGTCATAAGCCCGCTTGTGGTCCTGGGACGGCACCATGTGGGCGACGTCCCTCCCATCGGAGAGCGACAGTATCGAGACCTCCGGCCCCTCCAGGTACTCCTCCACCAGGACCCGGGACCCTGAATCCCCGAACATCCGCTGGACCAGGCAGTCCGAGAGCGCCTTCACCGCGGCATCGGTATCCGTCGCGATTATCACGCCCTTGCCGGCGGCCAGTCCGTCCGCCTTCACCACCAGCGGCGCCGGGGTGCTCTCCACGTACTCCCTGGCGTCCTCGAAGGATGTGAAAAGGCGGGCCCGCCCGGTGGGTATCCCGTGCTTCTCCATCAGGTCCTTGGCAAAGTACTTGCTCCCCTCGATCTGAGCGGCGTCCGCTGACGGCCCGAATACCTTCAACCCCCGGCTGTTGAACTCGTCGACGATCCCGGCCACCAGCGGCGCCTCCGGACCTACCACGGTCAGGTCGACACCCCGCCGCGAGGCGATGTCGGCCAGTGCGCCGGAGTCCCCCGTGTCCGCCTTCACACACTCGCCTATCTCTTCTGTGCCACCGTTGCCGGGCACGAAGATGATATCGTCCACCAGCGGGCTCCGGGCGATCTTCCAGCCCAGCGCGTGCTCCCGGCCTCCGCCACCAACGATCATGACTTTCATTGCTTACCCCCGCCAAACTGTCGTGCTCGAGCCCTCCCGCCGGGAAGCGGCTTCCACTTCCCGCCCTAAGTCGGCGTCTCGAACTCCTCGCGGTACAGGTACATCCCTTCCTCGACGCTCTGAGGCTTCATCTCTGCCCGGGACCATATGGTCTGGCTCCTCTTGGGGCCGACCGACACCACCTCCACCGGGATCCCGGCCACCTGCTCGACGAACTCGATATAACGGAGCGCCGCGGCGGGAAGCTTCTCCCTTTCGGTAACCCCGGAGATGTCCACGTTCCACCCGTCAAGCTCAAGGTACTCCGGCTCGCACTTGTGGAAGATGGTCTGGTGCGGTGGGAAATCGTGGTATATCCGCCCCTGGTACGAGTACCCGACGCAGACCTTCAGCTTCTCGAACACCGACAGGACGTCGAGCTTGGTCAGGGCCAGCCCGGTAAGGCCGTTGATCCGCACCGCATACCGGAGAAGGACGGCATCCAGCCAGCCGCACCTCCGCTTTCTGCCGGTGGTGGTGCCGAACTCGACACCCTTCTCCCCCATGATCTCCCCATCGCGGTTGTCCTGCTCGGTGGGAAACGGCCCGTACCCGACCCTGGTCACGTACGCTTTGGCCACCCCGACGATCCGCTCGATTCTCCCCGGCCCGATGCCGGTCCCGGTGAACACCCCCCCGATCGTCGGCGACGAGGAGGTCACGAAAGGGTAGGTCCCGTGATCGATGTCCAGCAGAATCCCCTGTGCGCCCTCGAACAGAACCTTCTTCCCCTCGTGAAGCGCGTCGTGGATGAGCAGAGACGTGTCATCGATGTGGGGCTCTAGCCTCTCGGCGTACACCATGTACTCATCGGTTATCTCGTCTGTGTCGAACGGCTCCTGCCCGAACGCCTTGGTGAGTATCGGGTTCTTCCTCCCCAGGGCGCTCTCGACCTTGGTCCTGAATATCTTCTCGTCGAAGAGGTCCTGCATGCGAAGCCCCAACCGGTCGGCCTTGTCAGCGTAGGCCGGGCCGATCCCGCGATGGGTGGTCCCCAGCTTGGCGCTCCCCAGGCTGATCTCGCCCAGGTGGTCGAATGCCATGTGATAGGGCATCACCAGGTGTGCGTTGCAGCTGATCTTCAGGTTGTCGCTGCTGATTCCCCTCCTGCCGAGGCCGTCCATCTCCCCCAGCAGGACCTGGGGGTTCACCACCAGGCCGTCGCCGATAACGGGGGTGATATGGGGATACAGGATACCGGAAGGTATCAAGTGCAGCTTGAACTCGTCATCACCACAGACGATAGTGTGACCGGCGTTGTTCCCCCCGGCGAAGCGGACCACGAAATCCATCCTGTCCGCCATCAGGTCTGTTATCTTACCTTTGCCCTCGTCGCCCCACTGGGCGCCTAACACCACGGTTCCGGGCACCCGGCACCACCCGTTTGAGAGTCCTGTCGGCACGGTTGTCTTACTATAACACGCATAAGCGGTCCGCTACTTCAACCGCTCTCAGGCTTCTCTGCCCCGCCGCCTTATGATGCTATCGGCGACCAGGACCCCGGAAGCCGACGCCTGCACCAGGCCCCTGGTTATCCCCACGCCGTCCCCGGCGCCGAACATCATGCGCACCTCGCTCTCGAGCCCCCCGGTCACCTTCAGGCGGGAACTGTAGAACTTCACCTCGACCCCGTACAGAAGCGTGTTCCGGGAGTAGACCCCCGGCACCAGCGTGTCCAGCGCGCTCAACATCTCCAGTATGTCCGAGAGGAACCTGAACGGCAGTACCAGGCTCAGGTCACCCGGTGTGGCGTCCAGCAGCGTCGGGACCACGGTGCTCCGGGCGATACGTTTCGGGTTGGAGCGGCGGCCGGCAAGGAGGTCGCCAAGGCGCTGGACAAGTATGCCGTCCCCCAGCAGGTTGGCCAGCCAGGCGATGTACTTGCCGTAGGCGATAGGCTCCCGGAACGGCTCGGTGAACCTCTTGTCGACCAGGAGCGCGAAGTTTGTGTTCTCCGTCTTCTTCTCGGCGTAAGAGTGGCCGTTCACGGTGAGGACCTCCTCGTAATACTCCCTGGTCACCTCACCGGCCGGGTTCATGCAGAACGTCCTCACCCGGTCCTCGGAGGTCCTGGAGTAGTAGACCAGCTTCGGCTCGTAGAGCTCGTCGGTCAGCGGCTCCATCACCACCGCCGGGACCTCGACCCTCACACCTATATCCACCATGTTGCTCTCCACGTGGAGGTCCAGTTCCCGCGCCACGCCTCTGAACCAGTCCGCCCCGCTCCGGCCCGGGGCGAGGGCCAGGTAGGTGCAGTTGAAGGAGGACCCGTCGCCGCAGTCGACGCCTTTCACCACGCCGTCCTTGACCCTTATCCGCTCCACCGTCGCGTTCATGAGTATGTCCGCCTTGCCGTCTATCTCCTCGTGTATGGCACCGATGACGTCCCGGCATACCTCGGTCCCCATGTGGCGGACCCTGGAGGGCAGGAGTGCCAGGTCCGACTTCACGGCCCTCCGTGCTATCTGGAGCACCTTCTCCTCGTTGTCGCCGAAGATCTCCTCCGGCGCGCCGAACTCCAGGTATGTCCTGTCCACCTTGTCTATCAGCTTATCCAGCTTCTTCGCCGGCACGATGTCAGCGAGCCACCCGCCGATG
>JAHIPE010000055.1 GCA_018894655.1 Actinomycetota bacterium | reverse complement strand
GTCTACCGGCAGGACCCCGATCATCTGAGTGGCGAAGATAACGCCGCCGACCTCCCCGGGGTCAACACCTGACTCTCCCATGACATCCCTGGTGGTGCTGGTGACCGCGCTCCACCAGTCGTCGGGGTTCTGCTCGGCCCAGTGCTCGTACGGGTAACTGGTGGTGTAAGGGCTGAACTTGCTGGCCAGGATGTTGCCTGCGAGGTCGGTGAGAGCAGCCTTGCTGCCGCCGGTCCCGACGTCGTGGGCGATGATGTACTTCTTCTCCGGCAACGGACTTACCTCGCGGTAGAACAATCTTCCGGGTCAAAGTATTATATCCCACCTGGCGTGGCGGCACTCATGTTCATGTGGCATCAACGTAGTATAATTCCCCTGTCCGGCACAAAGGCAAGGACAACTGTCAAAAGTAGAGTACGGTACGAAGGAGGCAATCACGGCATGGAGTACCAGGAGATAATGTCCCGGCTGGAGAACATCGTTTCCACCGACGTGCACCCGATCCCCGAGGATATACTGGCGTCCGAGCGCGAGCGGTTCCGTGATACCCACAGGAAGTCGCTCGAGGTGTTCGAGAAGGCCAAGAAGGTTATACCGGGCGGGGTCGAGCATAACTTGAGCTCCTCCGACCCGTTTCCCCTCGCCATGGACCGGGTGAAGGGCTACAAGATATGGGACGTTGACGGAAATGAGTATATCGATTACCTGCTGTGCGGGGCGCCGATCATCCTGGGACATCACTTCGATCCCCTGGACGACGAGATAGTCCGGATCATCCAGGAGAAGGGGCCGGCCACCGGCCTGACCAGTGAGTACGAGGTCCTGGCGGCTCAGAAAATCATTGAACATATGCCGGCGGTGGAGTCGGTCCGTTTCCTTCAATCGGGAACCGAGGCGGACATGGCGGCCATCCGCATAGCCCGTACGTTTACGGAGAAGGTCAAGATAATCAAGGTCGGCGGGAGTTATCACGGCTGGTCAGACCAGTTGGTCACCTCCCTTCACATCCCCGGTACCGGCCCCCTTAACTGCAAGGGCATTCCCCCGGAGTGCTACGCCCACACCGTAGACGTGCCTCCCAACGACGTCGACGCCCTCGAGAAGGCGTTCGAAGATGCCAGCTCCCAGGGCGGTGTGGCCGCGGTTATCGTGGAGCCGATCGGCGGCGAGTCCGGCACCCACCCGGTGCACCCCGACTGGAACAAGACGGTAAGGGAGATCTGCGACTCCAACGGCTCCCTTCTTATCTTCGATGAGGTGGTATCCGGTTTCAGGCTGGATATGGGCGGGGCCCAGAAGTACTACAACGTCATGCCCGACATCACCGTGCTGGGCAAGATCATCACCCACGGGTACCCATCTACGGGAGCGGTCGCGGGCCGCAAGGAGGTTATGGATGTCATCAGCCTGGGCCTGGGACAGAAGCCGTACCTGGGGGGCACTCTCGCGGGCAACCCTATCTCCACCGGCGCCTGCTACCACGCCATCAGGCTGATGGAGGAGAACGACGCGGTGAAGAGGGCGACCGAGTTCGCCGACCGTCTTACCGTGGCGATGAACGACCTCTTCGCAACCCGGGAGGACCTGCCGTTCTTCGTCTACAACTACGGCCCGATCATACACTACGAGACCTCCTCTTTCTTCCATGTCAGCCTTTCCGCCCCCGACCCCTTGAACCAGATAATCACCAGGAAGAAGATCTGCGAGGATTACCAGATGGTGGCCATGAACCGTGGCCTCAACTCCCTGGCGGGCACCCGCATGTACACCTGCATGCAGCACGATGACGAGGCCCTGGACGGGACGCTCGAGGCCTGGGAGTACGTACTGTCGCTAATCCCCAATGAATAATGTCGCGTTAGTGCCTAATGCAAGTATTTTACGTCTAAACTTGTTGCGTTGGTGCCTGGCACCAATGTTGCGTTTTGCCAAAGATTGTCAGAAATCTTGCGTTGGGGCCCGGCCCCTTTGTTGCGTTCTTGTAGAATACGGTAGTGTCTTCACCAACCGGAAGGAAAGCCGTTGCACTGGACGACGCACATACTGACCGGCGCGACGCTGGGTTATCTTATTGACCGCCCGGTTCAGGCCGCACTCGCCGGCGTGGGCAGCCATATGCTCCTCGACGTCATGCCGCACTATGACCCCGACTCGGAACTCGGCTACGTCATCGACGCGCTGCTCGGCGTGCTCACACTGACCTACATCGCGGGGAGCGGGACAATCCGCGGGATAGATACCAGGCACGCGATACTATGGGGTGCGATCTGTGGAGCGCTTCCCGATACCGAGCTTCTTGTGAACCTGGTTGAGGACATGGGCCCCGAGCAGTACGTGTTCCCGTCCCACGACGGTACGCTCCCGCACATGCAGACCGGCCTGGCTGCCTCCACCGTCTCACAGGCGGCGATGATAGCGGTACTGATGGCCATCGCCCGGCACAAGCTGCGCCTGGAGAAGCTCAGGCAAGGCTGAGCGGCTGGTGGACCTGGGGTATAACCCTGACGTCCGGGTAGATCTCCAGGGCTTTCCTCTGGAGCTCGAGCAGAGACCCGGGACCGGTTTCCACCTCTCCGCGCGATCCGGTGACCGGTTGGATAACCACCACGGCTTTGTCCCTGCCGGCGCTCTTCACGACCTCAACGCCCCTCAGGAACTCGTCGACATCCGCCGATACGGTCACCACGAATTTGACGAAGACATGGGGGACATCCAGGAGCCTCAGGAACTCCCGGTTGTCTTCGAACCTGTCCGCCTCGCCGGAACACGACGACAGCTTTATATCAGCGGCGACGTACTCCACGTGCTCGATGATACCGGGGAGCTCACCGGGAAGGGTGCTGTTGGTCTCCAGGTAAATCTTGTGCCCGTCCGAGATCAACTCGGGCAGCAGGGACCGGAGAAATCCCGCCTGCACCAGCGGTTCGCCACCGGTGATCGACACCGAGTGATGCCCGGGAAGCCACAGCATCCTTACGTTGGACATGATGTCCTCGATGGACAGGGGGTTTGGCACGTACTCGTACCTGCCGGTTGCCGGCTTGGTCTCGACCCCGCAGGTAGCCGTGGGATGCCGCGCCTGCAGGGAGTCGCAGTAGGAGCACGACAGGTTACAACCCCCGAAGCGTAAGAACACCTGCCGGCATCCCACCAGGGGCCCCTCGCCCTGGATTGAATCGAAGATCCCCTCGAGATTGCCGCGTGCCGCCATCTCCCCGCTCCCTTCTAGAAACAACTCTCTGTAACGTGGCGAACCTTGCCGGCGTCAGTCTTCAACCGGCCGAGCGGTCTACGACAACGGTGGCATGTGCGGTACCGTCATCACACTCGCGCTGTTGTCGGGGGACTCCCAGACCGTGACCACTGTCAGTTCCGCTTTTTTCCAGGAGGCGTACCGCCGGGCTTTCCGTTTGAGCCTCTCGAATATGACCCGGGCAACGTTCTCCGCCGTCGGCGGCATGGAATCGAACGGCTCCACGTCGTTAAGGAAGGTGTGGTCGAAATCGTCCACCACCTCCTCCAGCGCCTCGCCGACATCGTCAAAGTCAACCAGCATTCCGTCGGGGCCGACCCCCTCCCCGGAGAAGACCGCCAGCACAAACCAGGTATGGCCGTGTAGTTCCGAGCACTTCCCGGGGTGCCCCTCGAGCCGGTGCGCGGCACTGAACTGCTTTCTTACCCCGATACTGGTTATCACGCTAAGACCTCCACAAGACCACCCCGGGCGCCTACATATTATAGCAGTAGCCGTCCGGCGTTGCCGCAGCCCGCGGCCTTAGAGGTTCTCCCCGAGCACCTGGATGAAGTTCTCCAATCGGGCGGCGGCCTGCGCCCCGATTCCGCCCGGGCAGTCACACTCGACCGTCAGCACCGGCCTGGCCAGCGTCCGCGAGAAGACAACGTCCTCCAGGTTCCGGTGGCAGAAGCTTTGTACGTAATGGACCAGGCCGTCGAGGCGGCGGATGTCCGACTCGCGGTTTATGTCGGCCGACCTCCCCGCGACGGTATACGGGTAGGTGTACATAATGTACTGCTCGACAATGTCCCGGCACCGGTTAGGCATGGAGAACTGCCGCTGCACCTCGTGGTAGACGAACCTGGCGCCCATGGACTCCACCAGGGAGAAGATCACCGGGTCTATTGGCGGCACCCCGATATAACCCAGCCGCACCTCCCGCTGGAAAGGAATACCTCTCTCCAACTGCAGGGGCCGACGTGCCCGCGCCGATTCGAGGAAATCCTCCAGTTCGTCCGAGAACCTGTCCGGGTCGCCGCCGAAGTCGCTGGCGCTTACCAGCCACCGGTGGTTCTCTTCCCCGGTCACCTTGTTCTCCTCGAAGCACAGGCGGTCGATTTCCTGAAGCCCACGGCGGGCGCCCGCGAGCCTCTCCCTCCACCTCTCCGCCTCCTCCCAGGTCGCATTCAGGCTGTCCAGCAACCTCCCGATCTCTCGCCTGAGGTCCGCGGCACAAGGCGGGTACGGGTAAGAGAACGGGGTGACCTCGACCCCGTGATGCCCCAGGGCCTCCAGTAGGACCTCGGTGCCTGAGCAGTCGCCGCGCACGACACCGATAACCCGGCCCGGGCCGTCCCCAGAGGCTGCCGCGGCGAATATCCCCTTGATCCACGCGCAGGTGTTCTGGGGGAACCCCTGGGCGAGGGCGTAGTCAATCAACTCCTCCCTCCGGGGGTTGAACACGAACAGGTTGTTGAGGTCCACCGGGATCAGGTCGGCGGCAAAGACGGCCTCCACCGGGACAGTCGTCGTGATTCCCACGGCCC
>JAHIPE010000284.1 GCA_018894655.1 Actinomycetota bacterium | reverse complement strand
TTGCATTCGAACGTCGATGCATCCGCACCTGCTGCGTTCCCCTCCCTCGCGGTACTCACGGAGTACAGCTCGGTCGCGCGCCTTGCATGAGCGGCGCCTCGGCGCTCTCGATACGACACCGTATTTATGGAACGGGGCACTAAGCCTCCTCGCTGAGCATCTCGCGGAGCTCCTCGTATAGCTCCGGCAGGTACCCCAGCCAGTCTTCCGGCGGGGGCGCGAGGTCTATCCCGGGGAACGACTTCTCGACGTACTCCCGGAAGAAGGAGCCCATGTCGCTCACTATCCTGAGGTACCCCGGTACCGCCCGGCGGATTTCCTCGCTCACCTCATCGCGATTCTCCCAGAGCTTTTCCATAGCCCGCGATAGCTTCTCTTCCAGCTCGGGATCGTCGGTGGAGACGTAGTAGTCCTCCAGATGCCCGCACTCCTCGAGGATGTTGTAGAGCCTCTCGTCCATCGATACCGCTATGGAGGGGACACCCCCGGTCATGGAAAGCACACGGGCGTGGTAACGGGAGGTCACAAGCATGGAGAGGGAGTGGAGTATTGCCGCCATCTGGTGTCCGTCGTATACGCGCGAACTGAATATCTCGGCCGGCGAGTCCAGCGCGGCTTTGAGAGCCACACAGGAGTCATAATCGGTCGCATCCATTCCGATGATGACGACGTGAACGTCGTGGGCGGCGCGGAAGCGGTTGACCGCGTTGGCGATCCCATTGATGTACGCGGGGTACTTCCCCTCCCGCTCCGAGGCGGTGAAGAAGTACCACTTCTCGTAGTGGTTCTCCCAGGTGCGCGTGGCGACGGACTTCGCCAGCTTGGCCAGGCTCGGCTTGACCGGGTAGGAGTACGGGTCTATGACGGCTACGCCCAGGATGGGCTTCTTTCCGTCCCATCCCGTCTTCTCGCGAAGCTCTTTTTCCGCCCAGGACCGGTCCGCCGGGGGGAAGGTCCAGGCGGTATCGGTGCCGAAATGGCCCTTGAGCCCCATATCCTCGATTATCTTCAGCGACGACTCCGTCCTGGCGATGAAGTAGGTGTCGCTGCACAGCTTGGAGGCTGTCTTTCGCACGAAATCATCCATCTGTCCGGCCTCGGAACCGTAGGCGATGCAGGGCTTGCCCTGCTTCTTCATCACGCCGGAGGCCTCGCAGAAATACAGGGTCAGCGCGTTTGAGAACTTGCTTTTCAAGGTGCTGCCTTCGGAGATGACGGCAACGTGGTGCTGGCTGCAGTTGTCCAGGAGGTCCTTGAAGTAAATGGTACTGATCGGGAGCAGCTTCGTGGAAGGATCGAAGTAGGCCTTGATATTGTCAACGTCGAGAGCGATGACACCGATCTCGATGCGGTCCTCGCCAAGCACGCGGTTGAACTGCTTGACCAACTCCGCCACGCGGACATCCGCCCCGGTGTTCCGCTTGCCGTTGTAACCGACAATCAGGATCTTGAGCTTGTCCCCCGGCTTCCAGACATCGAACTTCGGTAGCCCGGCCACGGCCGCGGCACCAGACACTACCCACGCGTTAACATGATCCATACTCAGCATATTTTCCTCCTGTGACTATCATTACCGGTGACATACTGATGATTTTACCTTCATGCCCGGCGTCGCGGGCTGTCTACTAAGCCTTCTCGCTGAGCATCTCGCGGAGCTCCTCGCGGAGCTCCGGCAGATAACCCAGCCAGTCGGCCGGCGGGGGCGCGAGGTCTATCCCGGGGAACGACTTCTCGACGTACTTCCGTAAGAAGGAGCCCATGTCGCTCATTACCGTAAGGTACCCCGGTACTGCCCGGCGGACCTCCTCGCTCACCTCATCGCGATTCTCCCAGAGCTTCTCCATAGCCTGCGATAGCTTCTCTCCCAGCTCAGGATCGTCGGTGGGGAAGTAGTAGTCCTCCAGATGACCGCACTCCTCGAAGATGTTGTAGAGCCTCTCATCCATCGATATTGCTATGGAGGGGACACCCCCGGTCATGGAAAGTACCCGGGCGTGGTATCGGGAGGTCACGAGCATGGACAGGGTGTGGAGTATTGCCGTCATCTGGTGTCCGTCGTAGAAGCGCGAACTGAATACACCGGCCGGCGAGTCGAGCGCGGCGCTGAGATCCTGACAGGAGTCATAATCGAGCGCCTCCATTCCGATTATGACGACGTGAACGTCGTGAGTGGCGCAGAAGCGGTTGACCGCGTCGGCGATTCCCTCTATGTAGGCGCGGTACAGCCTCTCCCGCTCCTCTGACCAGGTGAAGAAGTACCACTTCTCGAAGTGCTTCTCCCACGTGCGTGTGACGGCGGACCTCGCCAGCTTGGTCAAGCTCGGCTTGACCGGCCAGTAGAACGGATTGATGACGGCCACGCCCAGGACAGGCTTCTTGCCGTCCCATACCGTCTTCTCGCGAAGCTCTTTTTCAGCCCAGGCCCGGTCCGCTGGTGGGAAAGTCCAGGCGGTATCGGTGCCGAGGTGGCCCTCGAGCCCCATCTCCTCGATTATCTTCAGTGACGGCTCGGTCCTGGCGATGAAGTAGGTGTCGCTGCACATGTCGGAGACCATCTTGCGCACAAACTGATCCATTTTTCCGGCCTCGGACCCGTAGGCGATGCAGGGCTTGCCCTGCTTCTTCATCACGCCGGCGGCCTCGCAGAAGAACAGGGTCAGCGCGTTCGCGAACCGGCTCTTGAGGGTGCTGCCTTCGGAGAGGACGGCAATGTGGTGCTGGCTGCAGGCGTCCAGGAGATCCTTGAAGTAAATCGAAGAGAACTTGATCAGATTCGTGGAAGGCTCGAAGTAGACCTTGATATTGTCAACGTCGAGAGTGAGGACGCTGATCTCTATGCTGTCCTCGCCCAGAACGCGGTTGATCTGCTTGACCATCTCCGCCACGCGGACATCCGCCCCCGTGTTCCGCTTGCCGTTGTAACCAACAAGTAGGATCTTCAGCTTGTCCCCGGGCTTCCAGACCTCGAACTTCGGTAGCCTGGCCGCGGCGGAGGTGCCCAAGACCCCCAATGCAGTTACATGATCCATATTCAGCATCTTTTCCTCCCATGACGATTGTTAAATGCGATTTGATATTATATTATAACGTGAAGTGTCAAGGGATGTGCGTTGGTACATGAAATATTTGACACAGCGCTTTTTCGCTTGTTTCCCTCTGCCCGTTATCTTGACGGGAGTGAGATGTCGTCGGTGACCGGTCGCCGCAGCCTGGTGTGAAGGAGCGCATTTTCCTATGTTATAATCCCCTTGTTTTGAACCGTGGCCGACTGTGGGCCGCGCGAGAAGGCCGGGTGCCCGACGAGCATCAGCGACTTTATAACGGCAAGGTGGAAAGGGTGGGCCATATGACCGGAGGAAAGGCAAGCCAGGGATCAACCGGCAATAAGCGAGGGAAGAAGAGGAAGTCCAAGGCCGGGAAAGCCCGGCCCAAGAAAGACAAGCCGAAGGCGGCGAAAGTTGTTGACCCCAATGCCGAACGGGCGATGCTGATAATAAACCCGGTGGCGGGGACCGGGGAAGCAGTCGAGATATGGGAGGACCTCCAGGAAACCCTGCGTCATCTGGGCATGGACTTCGATTACCAGTTCACCGAACGCCCCGGGCACGCCGTCGAGATCGCCCGGACAGCGGCCGAGAAACGGTACGGCACCGTGGCGGTGGTCGGTGGGGACGGCACGATCTACGAGGCGACCAACGGGCTCATGTCGGTTGACAGGGAGAGCCGCCCCCGCCTGGGGGTTATCCCCACCGGCCGTGGGAGTGACTTCTGCCGGACCGTCAATATCCCCCAGGATTGGCAGACCGCGGCTTCACTGCTGGTGTCCGGGAGGCACAGGGCCATCGATGTCGGCTGGATGGAGTACATGACCGCTGACGGTGCGGAAACAGGGTACTTCGCGAACATAGCCGGGCTGGGGTTCGACGGCGAGGTAACCGAGCAGGCCAACAACATGCCCGAGAAGCTGACCAGGGTGGTGGGAGGCATAGGCACCTACGCCCTCAGCCTCCTGGTCACCTACGCCAGGTACCGTGAGAAGGACCTGGTGCTGCACGTGGACGACGATGAGTACCGCGTGCTCGCCACCTCGGTGGTAATCGCGAACTGCCGGTACTTCGGCGGCAAGATGTGTGTCGCGCCTGATGCCGAGCCGGACGACTCGCGTTTCGACGTGGTGGTAATCGGCGCGGGCTTCGGCAACCCGGTACTGGAGTGCCCCCGTGGGGAGGCGCCCCCGGCGCATTCCCGCATCGAGAGAGGCGTTGCCAAGTTGAAGATGGTGAGGAACATCCCCCGCATATATAAGGGGACCCACCTGCGGGACGAGTCCATCATGGTTACCAGGGGCAGCAAGGTCAAGGTAATATCCAACGACAGGATGGTCCTCCAGGCGGACGGCGAGGTAATCGGCGAGGGCCCGTTCGCCGCCGAGGTGATACCGGGGGCGCTGGAGATCATCGCTTAGTGCCCCGTTCCATAAATACGGTGTCGTATCGAGAGCGCCGAGGCGCCGCTCATGCAAGGCGCGCGACCGAGCTGTACTCCGTGAGTACCGCGAGGGAGCGGAACGCAGCAGGTGCGGATGCATCGACGTTCGAATG
>JAHIPE010000283.1 GCA_018894655.1 Actinomycetota bacterium | reverse complement strand
CTCTGTCCTATCTATCTCGTTAAGAGACGAAAGCAAGAGCTTGAGCAAAAGGGTAATCGCCGGCTACTCGGAAAATGTGTACGCTTCCACTGAAAACCTGTATGTCGCCAGCACCGATAATCGATATTTTGGATACTGGCCGGATACGACCAGCCAGGGACAAGAGAAAACTACTGTCTATAAATTCAAACTTCATGGACCGAGTACTACCTTCTTGACCTCGGCAGAAGTTCCGGGCACCGTCTTGAACCAGTTTTCCATGGACGAATCGGATGGTTACTTCCGAATTGCAACTACTTGCGGCCATGTCAGTCGCGAAGAAGCTGATTCGACAAACAACGTTTATGTTCTTGATTCTGATCTAATAATGGCTGGCAAGCTTGAAGGGTTGGCTCCAGGTGAAAGAATCTATTCGGCCCGCTTCATGGGAGATAAAGCTTATTTGGTTACCTTTAAAAAAGTTGATCCTTTCTTTGTCCTGGATTTAGCCGATCCTGAAAACCCGAGAGTCCTGGGGGCTTTGAAGATTCCAGGCTATTCGGATTACCTGCATCCTTATGAGGAAAATCACATTATCGGCATCGGCAAGAATACTGTGGAAGCCGACCCGGAAGAAAGTAATTTCGCCTGGTACCAGGGTATGAAGATAGCCGTCTTTGATGTATCGGATGTTGCCAATCCGAGGGAGATGCATAAGGTTGATATCGGTGACCGCGGTACCAATTCCTATGCTTTGAACGACCATAAAGCATTCCTGTTTGATAGAAATAAGAACTTGCTGGTTCTGCCGGTTCTTCTGGCTGAACTTACTCCCGAACAAAAAGCTTCCAACGATGCCCGGGCGAGTGATTACGGCCAATATACCTTTCAGGGTGCCTATGTATATGACATTTCCCTGGAGAGCGGCATTGCACTTAAAGGCCGTGTCACTCACCTTGATGATCCGGCTGAACTGACCAATAATTACTATTACTATGATTCAGCTGAGGCCGTCAAAAGAAGCTTATATATCGGAGAAAATCTTTACACCATTTCCGAGGCCAAAGTTAAAATCAACAAACTAGGGGATCTTGCTGAAGAAGCTAGTATTCAATTAAGTACAGAATAGATTGCGAGCGCCTTGAGGGGACGCGAGTCCCCCCTGGGGAGCGAGGGGAGCTGTAGAATGCGGGGGTAGGTTTCCCTGAGTTACGGGTTCGAGTCCTGCCGGGGGTACCAGCCAAACAGGCGCAGGCCTACTCCTCGCTCCCGCGCTCGGAGATATCCCTACCGATGGTGCAGACCGCAACCAGGTTTCCTTCATCGTCCCTGAGGAGCGAGCCGGAAACCTCGTAGGGAATGTGCTTCCCGTCCTTGGTGCGGATCGTCGTCTCGAACGTCCCGCGCCCTCCTCTGATTATCACCGCCACGGCTTCCTTATCGTAGTGGAGTTCCTCCCCGAAGAAGTCCGCGGTGTTCAGCGTGGATATCTCCTCGTCGCCGTACCCGGTGACCTCGCTCAGCGTCCTGTTCCACCGGATGACATTGCCCTCGAGGTCGAACACGCAGAAGACGTCCGGCAGGGTGTTGAGCGACGCCTCGATAAACGCCTTCTCTTCCCGCAGGGCGTTTTCCGCGTTTACACGCTCGGTGATATCGTTGATAATCACCAGGATCACCAGTTTCCCCTTGAGCCTCGATAGCGTGTTCATCAACTGGATTTCAACTATGCTCCCGTCCTTGTGGACGAACCGCGTGTCGTATACCCGGGGAACGTCTTCACCGGAGAGCCTGCTCTTCATGTTCTGGACGACGCGTTTTCGTTCCCCGGGGACCAGCAGGTTGAGTATGTCTTTGATCGTCTTGAAGTGCTCCTGGGGGTAGCCGCTTATCCTGGACACGCTCTCATTTGTGTAGATGACGTTGAACCCGTCGTGGAGCACGATCCCAGACAGGGAGTTATCGGCAAGGAGCCGATAACGCTCCTCAGACTCCAGCAGTTTTTCCTCGGCCCGCCTGAGCGCCACCTCGTCAATTGCCTTGCCTATCACTTCCGGGAGAACGGTAGGCAGGCTGTTGTCCTTCACCACGTACCCGGACGCACCGAGCCGGAGAGACAGGGCGGCAATATCCTCGTCCCCGTGTCCGGTGACCATTATCGCCAGAGGCGGCCTGTCAAGCTCCCTCGTTTCCCGGAGCAACTGGTGGCCGTGGCCATCGGGTAGCCGAAAGTCCAGCATGATGATGTCAAAGGTCTCCATGGATATTATCTTCCGGGTGGACTTGCAGTCCTTGGCTATCTCCACCTCGACAGGGAACTCCTTCTCGAGGATGTCCTCGAGCATGCCGGCTACGGTCACGCTGTCCTCGACTATCAGGATTCGGACCGGTTCAGTTGATTCCAAGGGGCCATCTCCCTCTCGCAACTTGCGATCACCACCTTCCGGCAACGGCTGCGATTGATGCGCCGCCCTCTGGCGGGCTGGTTCCACCTACTGCCCGTCATCGTTCACTCCAGATTAACTCTATACTATTATATCGTATCGGCCGGACGATGTACTTTACTAGCGAGACCGTTCGATATAACGGAGAAAGAAACATTGGGAGAAGGTGGCTGGTTTGGCCGGAGCCCCAGGATATCGCTGTTCGCGCCCATCGGGTCCGCGGGCTGCACGCTCGTCACCACGCCCCTGATGTCCACTTCCTTCTTGACAACTGAATCCCCTGAAGGCGGCTCCCCGCAACCCGCGGCCAGAAGAAGAAGGACCAGACCTATTGCCGGAAGCACCTTGAGTCGCACTGCACCCTCCTATAGGTGTTAAGATAATACTGTAGGCGACTGTGATATCCACTCTGTTCCACTATACTGGACAGGTACGGAATTGGTCGGGCGAGATGTGGATGCCCGGGCGGCCCGTATTGAACCATTCGAGGTGGACGTAGCTCAGTCGGTTAGAGCGCCGGGTTGTGGCCCCGGAGGTCGGGGGTTCAAATCCCCTCGTTCACCCCAGTTTTGTCTGACCGCCGTTTGCTCACGAGGTAGGGGTCAGGCCTTGCCGAGAGCAATCTTTCTTTGAACACCGCTATAAGGCCTTACCCCACCTCTTGGCCGACTATAAGGCCTTACCCCACTGGTTGGCTGTCTGGATAGAAATAATCGGTCAATTCCGGTTGCCATCTGTATTCTTTGCCGTTTGCCGCGTGATAGAATCCGTTCGTGTTGACTACGAGGCATGCTCGAAGCCGTTCATGATAGTGGAGGGTGAAATGAAGTACCAGGAGATATTCCCGGTTCCCCGGGAGTGGGTGCAGGACATCGATGAGTTCATGGCCGAGACTGTCACCCGGTGGGCTGAGCAGGAGGTGATAGCGGGTAGACTGGAGCATGCGGAGGACTACGACAAGCTGCTTGTTCCCGCCATCCGCAAGCTGTTTATTGACATCGGCCTCCAGTCTATGCTCTGGCCGGAAGAGTTGGGAGGCGGCGGGCTGGGGACGCCGGAGGCGGCGATGACCGTTGCCACGGTCCTGGAGCAGGTGGGCTTTGCCGATACCGGGATCGGCTTCCTGTACGCCAACAGTTTCGCCCTGCAGCACGCGTTCGCGGTGGAGCCGCACCGGAACGGGGAACTGCTCCAGGAGCTTGTGCCGGTCTTCTGCGGGGATGAGGTGGCGGTGGGTTCCCTGGTGCTCCCGGGCTACGGTAGCGGCAACCCCGGCGAGGGTGGCGCCTTTCACGGGCTTGCCTACCAGGTAGCCGCCGAGAGCCGTAACGGGGGGTGGGCGCTGTCCGGCAAAGCGGTAAGGCCGCAGTGCTCTGGCAAGACCGCGGCGCTGTTCGCGGTTGCTTTCGACGCCGGCGACGGAGAGCCGGCGGTGGTCCTCCTGAAGAGTGATGATGACGGGCTCTCCAGCGGTGAGCCGTTCAAGAAGACCGGTCTCGCTGCGAGCCTGAATGCCGACCTCGACCTGAAGGAAGTGGAGGCTCCCGGCGCCCTTGTCATCCTTAGGGGGGAGGAACGCTTCCGGGAGATGCTCTCTGTTTATTATATGTGCTGCGCGGCCATCTGCGTGGGGTCGCTCCTGGCGACCTACGAGATTCTAAAGGTGTGGGGCGACACGAGGGTCATCAAGGGCAAAGGCCAAGAGTTCAAGGAGAACCCGCTGGTCGCCTCCCTGATGGGCGAGGCCGCTGGTGGGATAGCCACGTCCCGGGTCCTTACCTATAACCTGGCCAGGATGCTATCCAGGCCGGATATCTACGGCCCTCCTGGAAGCCAGGCGACCTACGCCACCGCAACCGTGATCTTCAAGCACGTCACCCGCTCGGCCATGCTGTCGATGAACAACACGATGGAGCTCATGGGTTCCGCCGGTTACGCCACCGAGTGGAACCTGGAACGGTACTGGCGGGACGTCAAGTGTATCGAGAACAGTGTCATCCCTGAGACCGCCGCGCGGGTGGACCTGGCGCGGCACTTCTTCGGGTGCCGGACCCTCTGAGGAGGCGGGACAAGATGCGGAGTATCGACGATTTCACCAGGCCGGTCGAGTACCTGTCGCCGCTTGACAGGTCCCTGGGAGAGATACTGCGAAACTGGGCTGAGAAGGAGGTCATCCCCAACCGCAGGGAGTACGACGAGGACTGGGAGGAGCACCGGCTCATTGAGCCCGCCTTCGGGCGCCTGATGGCCGAGCTGGGGTTGCAGAGGGTGTTGTTCCCGGAGGAGGTCGGCGGGTGGGGACTGGGGCACTCGGATTACCTGGGGACCGGGTCGTACCGCATGTTCGAGGAGATAGCCCGCGCCGACTCGGCGATGGCGGTCGCGTTCGGGGTGGTCTTCTGGCCGCTTATCATGATCTGCAACGAGCCCCACGTGAACATGAGGTTGTGTGAGGAGTTCGCCCCGATGTTCTGTGAGACGGACAAGGCGGTGTTCTGCGCCAACGCGATGACCGAGCCCCAGGGCGGCGCGGACATCGAGAACATGGACCTGCTGAAGGGCAGCACTATCGAGACCACCGCGGTCCTGGACGGTGACCAGTGGGTGATAAACGGGCACAAGCTGTGGCCCACCAACAGCGGCGGGGTGGCGGACCTCTTCGGCGTGGTCTGCACGACCTCCCCGGGGTCCATCGACCCGGAGGACTTCGCTTTCATATTCGTGCCCGGAGACGCGGAAGGGGTGACCCAGGGGAAGCCGTACCAGAAGGCGGGCATGGCCGCCGATAAGAACAGCGACATCTGGTTCGAGAACGTGAGGGTCCCCTCATGGTACCGCGCCTGCGGGCCCGGCGACGACTTCAAGTACTTCAAGGAGGTTATCTGCCTGGGCAGCATGGGCACGGTGGCGTTTGTAAGCGGCGCCATGATGAACGTCTACGAGATCCTCAAGGGTTTCTGCGAGGAGAAGACCTATCGTGGCAGGCCGCTCAAGGAGAATGACGACGTGGCGGGGTTGCTGGCGGACTTCGTCCGTGATCTGGAGGTCATCCGGGTCATCGGTTACCAGTTCGCCAGGATGATGGACAGGCCCGATCTCTACGGGGACCGCTGGTCCGAGGAGATGGTGGTCAAGGGAAGGGCCTTCAAGTACTTTGCCGCTGACAAGGCGGTGGAGAACCTGGGGCTGGTCATGAACCTGATGGGGGCGCATGGGAGCGACCGGGTCCGTGATGTCGAGAAGCACTGGCGGGACCTCAAGATAGCCCAACTCTGGATGGGGGGCAAGCAGCTTTGCCAGATGGAGGTGGCCCGCTGGTTCTTCGAGTGTGAGACGCTATGACCGGGACTGAGGCGCGGCTCAAGAGGCTTTGGGATAACGCGTTGGGAGAAGCGAATGAGTGAGGAGCCGGTGCTTCGAAGCGGCCCTATCGAGGGGACCAGCAGGGTGCTGAGGGAACTCCTCAGGACCCCGAACTTCAAGAAGGCCGTGCGCATGCTCATATCCGAGCTTGACCCGGAGAACACCGCACTGCTGGTCCGCACCTTGATGTGGGAGGACCCCGAGTTCTTCCTGGGGCTCATGGGGGCGTCGCCGTCCATCATGAACGCCGGGGTAGAGGGGTCGCTGGAGATGGTCCGCCAGCTTTCGACGTTTCCACCGCCCCTGCTGGCAGGTTTCCTGGCCGGGATAGTCGAGCGGCTGGACGGCGAGTTACTGGGGGAGGCGATTGGGACCACGATGGCGTTGCTCATCCAGCTGTCCGACCTGGGCGACGAGTCGCTGGCGGAGGCGTCGGCGGGTCTATACCGGGGCATAAACCGCGGGCTCGCCCGGTCCCTTACCGGTGATGAAGAACAGGGCGCCAGCGAAGCCGTTCTAGAAAAGCTTCTACCCCTGTTTGCCTTCCGGGTCGCGAGGCTTGGCGAGGAGGCGAAGCGGGAGGGCTCGGACACCGCCCGGATGGTGAAGGGCCTCGCTGAAGGCATTGAAGATATCGCCCGGGACAACCCCGATTTCATGGAAGGGGTAGTCGCCCCACTGGTGGATGCGTGGCGGGCCTCACTTGCGGGCTCGAGTGACGGGGATGACCGGGGAGAGGTGACCCCATGAGCGAGAACGAGGACGTCCGCCGTCCGGAGGACTCCGCCGAGGCGGGAGTGGGTGCCCGGGTGATTCGCGAGATAATCAGGACACCGGTGTTCCTGGAGATGATCAAGGCCGGTGTGCACCAGCGTGACCCTGACTCCGCCCGGCAGATGGTTCAGACTCTTCTCTGGGAGGACGTGAGCCTGTCGCTGGGCCTGATGGGCGCGAGCCCGGCGGTGATGAACTACATGATCGAGGCGCTCCTGGAGCTGGGAAGGCAGCTGAACCAGTTTCCCGAGCCGATTCTAAGCGAGTTTCTTTCCCAGATGTCCGGCGATGTCAGTTCCGAGAGGCTGCGGGAGTTACCGGATGTGTACGGACCTCTTCTGGAAAGGATTGTCCTATCCAACCCCGAGGTGAGGGAGAAGTTCATCGCCGGGTTCATCAACGGTCTGAACGGGGCAATACGCGCTTCCTCTTCCATGCTTGCCGGCATCGAGGAGGCGGGCGAGTACGCGCCCGATGTGGAGAGGCCCTCACTGGACGTGGTCGCACTTGGCGAGGCGGTGACGTCCGCGGCGAGGCTCATCAACCGTTCGGTTTCCCGGAACCCGTACTTCCTCAAGGAGGTGGCCGAGAACGTGGACACCAGGGAGGTCGCCCTGGCAGCTGTCTCGGTCGGCCGGGCCATAGTACTGTCCGCGTTCTGGATGATGGGGCGCCTGGCGGGCTCCTTTCTCAGATACTTGACAAAGCTCATGGGCGGTTAGGCCCAAAGGCTTATTCAATCGGTTAATCGCTTTCGAGATGGCGAGATGCCAGGGGAACGGTGATGTGAATTGAGCGCAAGCGAAGAGGGAACAGGCGATTCCCCGGAACGCGGGCGGGAGGTGACGCGCGGGCTGATCGCCGGGATCCGGCCGGACTCGCTGGAGGAGATCTTCGCGGGGGACCCGGAGTTCACCCGGGAAGTGATCCAGGCGATACCCGATCTGTGGAAGGCGGAGTACAAGCTGGTGTCGGTTTTCTCGGGCTACCTGGAGGGGCTACCAACCGAGGAGCGGACCGCACTCCTCTGCGAGATGCTCAAGAGCTTCGATGGGGTCCTCGCGGGAAATGCGGCAAACGACTTTTCCAGGCTGGTGATGGCCGTGCACCGCGAGAGCCCGGACCTGGCGACCGAGATATTCCCGGGACTCGAGGCCGCGTTTTCCACCACCGATTTCGGCAAGTTAAGGGAGGCGGTTACCGCCCTTCTCGATTACGCGGTCGCGGTCGCCGAGAAGTCTATCGAGCTGTCGACAGTGAACCCTATAATAATAGCCAACATCGTCGGTATGCTCCCGCCTCTGGTAAACAGCTTGATAAAGGTTGTCTCCAGCGCGTTGAAGAACGTGGACCTACCGTCGGAGATACTCGCCAGCACACTCTTCAACCTTTTGCTCTCCGTTGACACGGCGGAGCTCGGGAGCGCGTTGAACTCCCTGGCAGGGCTGTTGAAGGTGGTCCACGATGGCAACAAGGTGCTGGGCAGGGACCAGTGCATGTCCCACGCGGTGTTCCTTCAGTTCGCGGACTCGCTCCTTCAGAGCCTGGACGTCTCGGAGGTCTCCGGCGCCATCGTGGCCCTGTGCGAGGAAGCTCATGTTATGGTGGGAGCTACCGCGGAGATTCTCGTCAGGGAGCCAGGGCTGTTGCTGCTCCTGTCCTCCACCGGAGTCTCGGCGATGAACATTTTCCACAGGGCTCTTGCTACCGCGTTCAACGAACTCGGCAAGACTCCTGAGGAAGAGATGAAGAACATTGGAGACGAGGTCAGGGAGCGGTTCGACACCGGTGAGGTGGGGAACATGGCGAACGCCGTGCTTGCCCTCACCGAGAGATTCAGGAACGCGAACCCCGAGCTCGGCCGCGAGTTGATGCTGGGGTTTGCCGGTTCGGTTGACGGAGAGCTGGCGAGTTCGGCAGTCAGGGATCTCTCCGCCGATTTCCTCGAGGTGGTCCGGAGGGACCCCGCGATAGGCAGGGCGCTCGAGCCAGAGGAGATGGGCCGTCGCATGAACGAGGTGCTGTTCGCGTTCAACAGGACATTCTCGGACGGTCCTTTGGGGATCAGCCGGTACGTCTCCAGGATGCTGGCGGTTGTGGATACGCATGAGCTCGAGACGGCGGTGCTGAACTTCACGCAGGGCCTGACCGACGCCGTGATGGCGAGCACCGGAAAGGGCCTCGCGCTGTTGAGACCGCTCGCTGCCGTGGCATGGCGGGTGGTGGTTTCGCTCGGACGCGGGCTCTTTGAGAAGCTTTCCGGTTTCGGGTCATCTAAGTGCCCCGTTCCATAAATACGGTGTCGTATCGAGAGCGCCGAGGCGCCGCTCATGCAAGGCGCGCGACCGAGCTGTACTCCGTGAGTACCGCGAGGGAGCGGAACGCAGCAGGTGCGGATGCATCGACGTTCGAATG
>JAHIPE010000282.1 GCA_018894655.1 Actinomycetota bacterium | reverse complement strand
ATACTGCGCAGGATAAAGGTCTCCCCGATATCCCTGCCCACGTTCCTGGGGAGCGGTATAGCCACGGTGCTGATCCTGGCGTTCGCGCAGGCGGTGCTGTTACTCCTTGTAGGCGTCGTTGCGTTCGGCGTCAATATCGGCGGCAACTACTTCTACATGGGAGTAATCGTGTTGGTAGGAGCCCTTTCGTTCCTCGCCCTGGGTTTCATGATTTCATCCCTGGCGGGCACCGCCAAGAGCGCGACCCTGGCGGCTACGGCTGTAGCGATGCCGATGATGTTCCTGGCGGGGATATTCTTCCCGATAGATTTCATTCCCAAGTGGCTCTCCGTGATCGCGCAATGCCTGCCGCTCTACTACTTCGCGGATGCCTTGAGGGAGGTCATGATAAACGGGGCGAGCCTGGCGGCGGTCTGGCTGGACATCGTGGTGTTGGTGGCCTTCGGGATCGTCTGCTTCCTGGTTTCAGTTAAGTTCTTCCGCTGGGAGTAACGCCCAGTGATCTATCCTCCCCTTGAGTGCGCCTTTAGTCCGCAATCCGGAACCTTGACCGAAGTCCCGACTGCGAAGGAGTTCCAATGAGCGAGCCTGAAAAGTTACGGGAGTTGGAGGAGCTCCAGGAGATCCCGGGAGTAGGCAAGAAGATAGCCCGGGATCTATGGAGCATAGGCATTCGATCCATCGGAGATCTCGAGGGCCGCGATCCCGAGGAGCTATACGGCAGGCTGTGCCTTCAGGAGGGCGTGGATGTTGACCGGTGCATGCTGTACGTGTTCAGGTGCGCTGTCTACTACGCCTCCAATGAGACGCATGACCCCGAACTTCTGAAGTGGTGGCGCTGGAAGGACGGCCCGCAGGCATCTTCCGGGTTCAAACCAGTTGTAGAATCGCACCCTTCTTCCTGCTAGACTCAATCTCGGAGAGATGGCCGAGTGGACGAAGGCGCACGCCTGGAGAGCGTGTGGGCGGCTTAGCTCCGTCCCGTGGGTTCGAATCCCACTCTCTCCGCCACCCGGGATGAACCACACCGGGATTCGAACCCGAGGGGGGCACACGGGGGGAGGACTCCCCCCGTTTCTATTCAAGGGGGGTACAGCGAAGCCTGCACCGGTGCAGGCAAGCGCCTTGGGGGGACGGGAGTCCCCCCTGGGGAGCGAGGGGATTTGAAAGAGAAAGCATGTTTTCTTGGAGGATCAAATCCCCAAAGCGACGGGTTCGAATCCCACTCTCTCCGCCAGCGATATTGCCCATTCCCATGGGCTTTTCTATAGATTGAACAGCGATCGTTAATGGCGGGTCAGAGTAATGACTGCAACGGTTTTGCAAACGAGATGCAAACATCTTTCGCCAGGTCGCGAAACATGACATCTGCTACCGGAATTCTTCGGGAATCCTGCTCCTGGCCCACTCGAGAAACCTCTGAGTGTCCAGGACAATGTCCCGGGCCTCTTTTTCGGTAAAGCGTTTATCGTCGTATTCGACCCGGCTTTTCTTAGCGACGATGACGCTCAACCTCTTCCCGGCCTTCTGGGCATCATCTTCCTTCAACTGAGACAGGAGCACCCGAGCGGCGTCTTTGTGGTCCGCGCCAGACGGCTTGAGTCCACGGAGGGCCACGAGCACGGCGTCGTTGGCTGAGATTGCCGCATGGACCGCGTTAACTCCGGCTGCTTCCCACTGTCCGCGCTCAAGAGCCTCTTCCATCACGTCTGCGCATTGCCTGGCACGGTTCCAGAAGACCCTGGCAGCCGAACGGTCAACCTTCCGTGTCTGCGGTGCCCTTGTCACAGGTTGCTCCCTGCGCTCGGGGAAAGCTTCACACCGGTCTTTGCGACCTCGCGCCAGAAACCCTTTTTCTGCTTCATCTTCTGTTCATAGTCTGACTTCTTGACCACGATCGCGGTCGTCTGGTTCCCGAAACGCTGCGCTACCTTCACTGAGGCTTCAGCAACGAGATCCTCAATGGATTTGAGGTCGACCTTGTCTCTAACCACCACAACTAGATCGACGTCGCTGTCAGGCTTCTCCTCCCCTTTGGCAACACTACCGAAAAGGACAACCGACACTAGGTCCTTGCCGACCTCCTCGAAGAAACCAGCGGCCAACTGATTCAGAAGGTTGTCTTCTAGTCGAAATCCGGCCTCGAGCAAGTCAGTGATGATTATGTTGTCTTTATCTGCAGAATAGAGGTGGGACCGGCCCGCGCTCTGCCAGACGACAAGCCCATTTCGCTCCAGTTCCTCGAGCGCGAGTCGTGTCTGGTTTTGAGAGTGGCCTATCAGCCTGGCCAACTCTCTCCCGGTGAACGAGCTCTTAGTCCTCACCAGGACACGCAGTAGCTTGACCTGTACCTTGTTACCAAGGATCTCATTGAGCGGCTCGTGGTATCTCATGGGTCGAGTATGACATATATTAAGGTCATATGCAATATTAATAGGTCACAAGAGCCGGGGGCCTCTGCAAACGCGTTGCAAACCAAACTGGACAAAACAGGACAACACCAGACGGACCAGATAACAAGAAAGTCTGGACTGGACAGCACGGGATAGCAACAGACGGACGGGACGGCACGAACTACCTAGAACTTGAAAACCGTTGAGCCAGGCTGGGGTCACCGCGCGCCGGGAGGCGCGTGGGGTGGTTCGAATCCCACT
>JAHIPE010000054.1 GCA_018894655.1 Actinomycetota bacterium | reverse complement strand
GGGCCTGGCCCCTTTTGCAAGGATAACGTTACCAGACGGAGCTGCGTGGATGATGGTTGAAGCACCGAGGCAGATCGCCGACTACCTCCAGGGAAAGATAATCGACATGCATTCGCACTTCTTCCCGGAGCCTCTCTTCGACTCGATATGGGAGTACTTCGACCAGAGGAACTGGCGCATTCGCTACAAGGACTCACCCGACGCCCTGGCCCGGACGCTACAGAGTTTAGGGGTCCGGCGTTTCGTCACCTACAACTACGCCCACAAGCCGGGGATGGCCGCGGAGCTGAACCGCTGGACCGACAACTTCTGCCGCAGGCATCCCGCCGCAATTCCGTTTGCCACCGTATTCCCGGGTGATGAAGGGAACGTGGAGATGCTCCAGGCGCTCTTCGATCGCGACTTCGTCGGCATAAAGCTCCAGCCCCTTGTAAGCGACTTCTACCCCAACGACGAGCGAATGCTCGATGTCTACAGGTGCCTGCTGGAGAACGACAGGATACTGACCATCCACGCCGGCACCGCCCCCATCGCCAACCGGTACGTTGGGGCCGACAACTTCGAGCCGGTGATGCGGGAGTTCCCTGACATGAAGGTGATAGTAGCCCACATGGGGGCGTTCGAGTTCGACCGGTTCTTCGAGATGGTGCGCCGCTACCCCAACATGTACCTGGACACCTCGGTCAACTTCATCGACCCGGCCCTGATGGCCGACCTGGTGAGCAAACGCGAGTTCCCGCCGCTGAAGGTTACGGCCGATTTCGACCCCGCGACGCTCACCGAACTCTCCGACCGAATACTGTTCGGCAGCGACTACCCCAACATCCCCTACACCTACGAGGACTGCGTGGCGAGCATCCTCGACGTCGACCTCGGAGAGGAGTTCAACCGCCGGGTATTCTTCGAGAACGCGCAACGCCTTCTGGAAATGCCCCCGTAGCGCCGGCAACACCGCCCCACGGGTACGCGGTATAATCTTCGGGGTCATACACTCAGGGAGGGAGGCCCTTGAGGATACTCATCTGCCACGGTTACCTTCTCCGGGGGACCGGGAGCAACCAGTACGTGCAGTCGCTGGCCAGGGCGCTCTGCCGCCAGGGGCACCATCTGGTGCTGATGTGCCAGGACGGCGATCCACGGCTGGACTTCGTCACGACGTTCCTGCGGGAGAGGGCGGACGGGATGAGCCCGCAGGTCGTCTGGGAGCAGGAGACGGAGTACACCGGCTCCTGCCTGGTGTTCAAACCGGACATCGGACACCTGCTGCCGGTATACGTGCTCGACAACTACCAGGGCTTCGAGGTCAAGGAGTTTCCTGACCTCGATGATTCGGAGCTCGAGCGGTACGTGGAGGCGAACCGGCGCGCCATCGCCCGGCTCACCCGGCAGTTCGTGCCCGATGCCATACAGGTCAACCACGCGGTGATGCTCCCCTACATAGTCAGCCCTGTCGCCAGGCAGGCGGACACCCCTTACTTCGTGAGCCTGCATGGGTCCGCGATCGAGTTCACGGTGAGGAAGGACGGGCGCTTCCTCCGCTACGGCGCCGAGGGACTTGAGGGCGCGAGCGGGATACTCGCCCCTAGCCGGCACACCGCGGATGTCGCAAGGGAGGTCTTCGGCCACTTCGTGGAGGGGCTCGACAGCAGGATTGCCATCGTGCCGCCGGGCGTGGACACGGAGCTCTTCACTACCACCGACAGGAACATCCGGCGGTCGGTGGGGATGTTGCTCGAGGCGGTCGAGGGGAGGATGTCCGGTGTCACGGTGGGCGACTTCTTGGGTAACACAATGGCGGAGGCGGTCCCCGAAGACGTGAACCAGGCTACCCGGCGTGAGGCCGACAGGATTAACGCCCAGCACCCCGACTGGCTGCCGGAGCCGGATATCGGGGATCGTCTAAGCCCGGTGGACGCCGAGGGCCGGCCCTTCGTCATGTTCCTGGGCAAACTCCTGGAGACCAAGGGGATACAGTGTGTCCTTCCCGCGTTGCCGCTCGTCATGAGGGAGCATCCGGAGGCGTGCCTTGTGGTGGTGGGGTTCGGGGAACTACGGGGGGTCCTGGAACTGATGCTGGACGCTCTGGACCAGGGCGACGTAAGGAGGCTCAAGAGTCTCTGCGAGTACGGCAACAGGGAGTACACGCGGAGCGGTCCCCTGTTTACTCCGGTACTCACGT
>JAHIPE010000281.1 GCA_018894655.1 Actinomycetota bacterium | reverse complement strand
GACGCCATCGAGGTGCGCATCGACGACCCCGAGTTCCTGGAAAAGGCGTACGACAGGATACGCACCTACGTCAAGTTCGACTGAGAGATCTCCCGTTTTCCTGCTTCCGGGGGTGTTGTCCGTTGTTTATCCGCTCCTTTGGGAAACCGCGCATTGCGTCAAAGCGGCGCGGTTCGTGGACGTCCCGAGAGATGTGCGCGGTTCACTGCCGCATCTTTGCGGACATGGGTATGCATGGCAGGTTGATGTGCAAAAGGGTCCAGGACCAAACGCAACAAGTTTAGGTGTAAAATACCTGCAAAAGGGTCCAGGACCAAACGCAAGGCTCCAAACGCACAACGCACGATAGTGAAGCGTTCCGCAGGGAGGGACGAACTCCCTCGAGTGCATCCGTAAAGGGGGCCGTAGCATGGAACCGGTATCCATAGAGAACAAGCAAAACAGGTTCATGCAGGAGTTGGTGAGCCCTGGAGACAGGCTGCTCATGGAAGCCATTCGTGAGTTTGTGAACAGGGAGATCATGCCCATCCGCCGGGAGATGGAGGCGAGTACCCGCGGGGACTTCGGGCTGGTCGAGGAAGTGCAACAGAAACTGGTCGACCTGGGCATGCAAGGTTCTTTCCTGCCTCCGGAGTACGGTGGCTGGAACTTGACATCGGCTTTGACCACTTCACTGGTCGCCGAGGAGTTCGGGCGTGGAGAGCCGTCCTGCTTTGCCGCAATCGGGAGCGGTACCTGGGCTCTCCGCCCGGCGGTAATCGCCGGGAACAAGGCCGTGTTGGACGAGTTTGCTCCCAGGTTCAAGGGCGATGAGCCGTATATCGCCTGTTTCGCCATGACCGAGCCCTCCGGAGGATGCAATATAGAGAACCTGGACATGAAGGGGAAGGGTATTCAAACCAGGGCCGAGCTGGACGGGGACGAATGGGTGATCAACGGCGCCAAGGTGTGGCCTACCAACTCGGGCATCTCAGACCTCTACCTCGTGGTCTGCAACACCGACCCGGAGCTGGGTGACGACGGGATAGCGATGATCTACGTTCCGGTTCCCACCCCGGGGTTCACGTTCGGCAGGTTCGAGGACAAGGTGGGGTTCAGGTGCAGCCGGGAGGGCGACTTCTCCTTCGATAACGTGCGGGTGCCGAAGGAGTGGCGGGCCGCCGGGCCGGGGGAGGACGCGGTGCTCCTGCACGATAACCTCATATTCGCCCGTCTCTTCAGCGCCGGCTGGTCTATAGGGATCGCCCAGGGCGCCTTCGACGAGGTCCTGGCCTTCACCTCGGAGAGGTCGGTGGCGGGCAAGCCCATCAGGCAGCACACCGTCGCCTCCGGTATCCTGGCCGATATCGCCATCGGGATACAGGTGGGGAGGGACGCCTACGTGAACGCCGCCTACATGTTCGACCATCCCGAAACCTACGGCCCGCGCACCTCGAAACAGATGCTCTCCAGGTCGAGCCTCGCCAAGGTCTTCTGCGCCGACACCGCGGTCATGGTCACCAATAAGGCCATGGAGCTCATGGGTTCCTACGGTTACGCGGCCGATTACAACGTGGAGAAATACTGGCGGGATAACAAGATCATCCAGATATGGGAAGGGGGAGGCCAGCTGGGGAGACTGGACGTGGCGCGAGGTTGCTACGATTACGACCAGTTCCACGAGAACGAGCTGTACGAGAGGATGCAGGAGATGTGATGACCCCCATGAGTGGGATTCACAGTTGGCGTTGACTCATGGATGAGAGGGGGGCCGGGGTAATGGGAGCGGCATCCATCGAAAAGAAGGAAAACAGGTTTATCCAGGAACTGATCAGCCCCTCGGACAAGCTGGTCATCGACGCGGTGAGGGAGTTCGTTAACCAGGAGATCGTGCCCATCCGCCGGGAGATCGAGGAGAGCACCCGGGAGGACTTCGGGCTTATTGAAGAGGTGCAGAGAAAGCTCCTCTCCCTGGGACTTCAAGGCGGATCTCTGCCCGAGGAGTACGGAGGCATGGGGCTGACCTCGGCATTGACTCTTTCCATTGTTGCCGAGGAGCTGGCGCGGGGGGATGCTTCCCTTTTCTGCGCCCCGGCGAGCGAGGCCAGAACTCTGCGTCCGGCCGTGCTGGCGGAGAACAAGGACGTGCTGGAGCACTTCGCCCCCAGGTTCCTGCCCGAAGACGAGATCTATACCGGCTGTTTCGCCATGACCGAGCCCTCAGGGGGATGCGATATCGAGAACATGGACATGAAAGGTGTCGGAATAAACACGCACGCCGAGCTCGACGGGGACGAATGGGTGATAAACGGCTCCAAGATTTGGTCCGTCAACTCGGGGATCGCCGACGTCTTTTGCGTGGTCTGCAACACCGACCCGGATTTGGGTGACGACGGGATCGCCCTTATTTACGTAGAGGTCCCTACCGATGGGTTCCACCACGGCGGCTTCGAGGACAAGACCGGTTTTCTGGCCACCAGGGAGGGGGAGTT
>JAHIPE010000053.1 GCA_018894655.1 Actinomycetota bacterium | reverse complement strand
TCTCGGCAACCGGTATGAAACTCCCGTATCCAACCGCTGCCACCCTTGTCTCGCGGGCGAATGATTCTCTTAGATTGGTCTCGGTATCCCCGACCACGTCCAGGAGCCTGAGGTTATTCCGGGCGTGGATCGCCTCCGATTCCGATATGGCCCTGAACAAACTTGCCACTTCAGGGTAACCCTCCTCTTCAGCTTTCTCGGCGAACACCTTGAGCCGGACAACCGCCTTGGATTCGCCCTCGTAGGCGGCGTGAAGGTTCTCGCTGGTTTTTCCCGACATTCAAATCCCTCCATTCCTGAAATGCCCGTGCTTCAATTCCGGCGCAAGCCCAAGAGCCCTGAGAAGGTAAAGGCCGAGAAGGAGAAAAACGCCAAGGCCAACATCACCGACCCGGACAGCAGGATCATGAAGACGCGCAAGGGGTTTATCCAGGGGTTCAACGCCCAGACCGTCGCAGTAAACGTCGCTTACCAGGCTGGCCTTGCCATCGACTATCTGGATGGCGCCCTCCTCGCAGGCGGGGACGCACTCGCCGCAGCCATCGCACTTGTCCTCGTCTATCAGTATCACGTTCCTGATCGCCATCTGTCTAACCTCGCTTCCGGTCTCAGATATCAGACCTCGCGCCTATGAACTGTTCCACTCTGTCCTTGATACTGTCGCGAACAGTTCGGAAAAAGCGCAGTATGTCCTCGGTGGTCCCGCTGGCCGAAGCTGGGTCTGCAAGCCCCCAGTGGAGCCGCTTCCCCGCCTCCCCAGGGAACGCGGGACAGGCATTGTCGCCCTCGCCCCCGCACACGGTTATGACGTAATCGAACTCGCGGTCGGTGTACTCCTCCATGGAGTTACTCCCCTGAGAGGAGATGTCCACGCCCACTTCCTTCATCACCTCGCAAGCGAAAGGGTTGACCGAGGTGGGGATAGAGCCCGCGCTCGATACCTCGAACCTTTCGGGGGCAAGGACCCTAAGAAAACCCTCGGCCATCTGCGAACGGCAGGAGTTGTTCACGCAGACAAACAGCACCCGGATCCTCCGGTTACCGCTCTCAGTAGAGTGCAACTCTATGGCTACTCCTCCGGCTCGAAGTCTTCCTTGCCCGCCCCGCACACCGGGCAGACCCAGTCGTCGGGCAGGTCCTCGAACGCGGTACCCGGCTTGATGTCGCTTTTCGGGTCGTCGTCAGCCGGGTCGTACACGTAACCGCAGACACTGCAAACGTACTTCTTCATGGATGATTCCCCTTTCGGCTTCTCTTCCTTCTCGGTCCCGGGAGGCCTGTAGGTCGGTGCCTTCCTGGGGGCCTTACCTTTCCTGGCGTGGTACTGGGCGTAGGTCATGGGCCTGCCGTCGGTCAGGACCCTGCCGCTCACCACGTCGGCGACGAAGACGGTGTGGGTCCCCGCGTCCACCGTGTCGAACACCCTGGCCTCGAAGACCGAGACCGCGTTCTCGGTGAGGACCGGACAGCCGGTGACGCCCTCCCCTGCCGCGACACCGGAGAGCTTGTCCATATCCCTGCCGGTATTGAACCCGAAGTGCCCTATGAAGTTGAGGGGTGTCGATTCCCCCAGCACCGCCGCCGCGAACACGCCGCTGCCGGAGATGAGCCCGTGGGTGTAGTTCTCCTTGTTGATAGCGACCGCTATTCGAGGCGGCTCGGCGGTCACCTGTATCACCGTATTGGCTATCTGGCCGTTGGCTTTCCCCTCGTGGAAAGAGGTGACTACGTAGATGCCGTAGCTGATGCTCCAGAGTGCCTTTGGATCGATGTCACTCACTTGCAACCTCCTTCATTCGCTTCGCCACCGCGGCACCCAGGTCACGGCAGGCCCCCAGGGACTCATCGTCGGGCACGTACTTCATCCTCAGCGGACCTTGCACCTGCTCAATGTCCATTCGGTCCAGGACCTCCCCCACCAGGATAATGTCGTCAGCGACGATGAGATACGCGTTGTAGGTAGAGCCGCGAGATGTGGTGTACCCGTGGAAGTCCCGGATGCCCCAGTCGATCGCCCCCACCCAGTAGACGTGATCGCTTACCTTTACTGCCTCAAAGGGAGCCGACATGCCGTCTATCCCACCTCTCAACCTTCCCCTTTCCAGAGCCCGTGGATGTTGCAGTAGGCACGGGCGGTTAACCCCTCACCCCCGGCCTCGAACTCCGCCTCCGGTGCGTCTCCGGGCTTGAGGAAGCGCCTGCAACCCTCGTCGCCGACCCTGACCTGTATCCATTCTATGTAATGCTCGTCGGTCATCGGGTGGGCGACGTTCCCGACTTTGACCTTTACCTCGGCGCCGGCTTTCTCGATAACCGGCACGTGCTTCTCCACCACGGCGTCGGTGGTGTTCTCACCCTTCAGGACCATCGGCTGCCCGCAGCACACCAGCTCTCCTTTGCCCCCGTGCAGAACCGTTACGATATTCCCGCATAGCTCGCACTTATACACCTCGTATCTCTCGGCCATCGCACTCCTCCTTCTCGTTGCCCTTCAGCAGTCACGTCCCTACCAGTTCTCGCCCAGTAGCTCGAAGTACGCCTGTGGGTGCGCGCACGCCGGGCATTCCTCCGGCGCCTCTGTACCCTCGTGTACGTACCCGCAGTTGCGGCACCGCCAGGTCACCGGCTCCTCTTTCTTGAACACGGTACCGGCCTCGATGTTGGCAAGAAGCCCGAGGTAGCGCTTCTCGTGCTGCTTCTCGGCGACCGCGATGGACTTAAAAACCCCGGCTATCTCATCGAAGCCTTCCTCGCGGGCAGTCTCGGCGAACGAGGGGTACATATCGGTCCACTCGTAGTTCTCGCCTCCGGCGGCAGCCTTCAGGTTCTCAGCGGTAGAGCCGATGACGCCGGCCGGGAACGCGGCCGTGATCTCCGCCGTCCCGCCCGCCAGGAACTTGAACTCGCGCTCGGCGTGCTCCTTCTCCTGGTTCGCGGTCTCAGTGAAGATGTCTGCTATCTGGACGAAACCCTCCTTGCGCGCCTTGCTCGCGAAGTAGGTGTACCGGTTCCGCGCCTGTGACTCACCGGCGAAAGCGGCCATCAGGTTCTTCTCTGTCTTGGACCCCTTCAATTCAGCCATAATCCCTCCTTTTGAGTCTTGACAAACACGCTACTCAATAGATACCATACCGCGCCCGGCCCGGCATTGCGCTATATCAATTCGCGCAGATCAACTCGTCCATCGAGGCGTCCCCCCGTATCCCGGGTCGGGTCAGCACGAAGTCATATCGTACCGGGTCCTCGGGCGCTATCGTCCGAAACGCTTCGGTTATCTCCAGCGCGGTGCGCATATCCGCCTGTTTCCTCCGGGTAAGGCCCAGTGCGATGCTTGCGCTATGCAAATGCGTGTCGAGGGGCACAACCAGCTTCGATGGAAGTCAAGCCCACGAAGTTCTGCACTTTCACCTTTCCCAAGAAAAAGGTTCTCTTCTTGAGTTGGTGCCTGTCCCCATTGGCGCGTTTCGCGTCGGTGGTGCCTGTCCCCATTGGCGCGTTGGTACCATCTTGCGTTTTGCCTACGTTTGGCATTGTGAGGAGTTGTGCTTACTCCTCGATGTAATCCCTTAGCCGGCCGCTCCGGGACGGGTTCCGGAGCTTGAAGAGGGTCTTGGACTCGATCTGGCGGATGCGCTCGCGGGTGACCCCGAAGACGCGCCCTACCTCCTCCAGGGTCCTCGGTTGCCCGTCCAGCAACCCGAACCTGAGCTGAATCACCCTCTTCTCACGTGTGTTCAGGTCGTCCAGGACATCCTCGAGTTGCTCCTGGAGCAGCTTGAACGCCGCCGCGTCCACCGGGACGACAGCTCCCGAGTCCTCTATGAAGTCCCCCAGGTGGCTGTCCTCCTCCTCGCCGATGGGGGTCTCCAGCGAAACCGGTTCCTGGCTCACCTTCAGTATCTCTCTCACCTTCTCGGGGGTGAGCTCCATCTCCTTCGCGATCTCCTCCGGCAGCGGTTCCCGCCCCAGGTCCTGCAGGAGCTGGCGCTGCACCCGGATGAGCTTGTTGATGGTCTCCACCATGTGGACCGGGATCCTTATGGTTCTCGCCTGGTCCGCTATGGCCCGGGTTATTGCCTGCCTGATCCACCAGGTTGCGTAAGTGCTGAACTTGTAACCTTTGCTGTAGTCGAACTTCTCGACCGCGCGGATGAGCCCCAGGTTTCCCTCCTGGATGAGGTCCAGGAACAACATACCCCTGCCGACATACCTCTTGGCGATACTGACAACCAGCCGCAGGTTGGCTTCCACCAGCTTCTTCTTGGCTACGATGCCGTCCGCCTCGATCGCCTCCAGTTCTTCGATCTTCGCGCCCTTGAGTTTCTCGTCGGATACCAACTGCTTGGCGGCTTCCTCCCCCGCCTCGATCCTCTTGGCCAGGGATACCTCCTGGTATGCCTTTAGCAGGGAAACCTTGCCGATCTCCTTCAAGTACATGCGGACGGGATCGTTGGTCACCGGCTGCACCGTGAAATCAAGGCTCGCACTCGCCGGCTTTTTTTTCTTCTTGGCGGAGTCCTCCTGCCGTATCTCGTCAACCGCCTCGTCCGTTATCTCGATCTCCATCTCCGATAGCATGACGAAGATGCTGTCCGCCTGGTCCACCGTGAGCTCAACCGACTTCAGGCGATCGACGATCTCGTCGGTGGTCAGGAAACCTTTCTCCTTGCCCAAGGCAACAAGTTCACGAACCTCTTCTATATCGAGGTCTTTCCACTCATCCGCCATCTGAAATGTATCACCGCCTTACCTGCGCCCCACCAGGCATTGATCAACCATGATCGTAGGGGAACTGCTGCTTTATTACCTGCTCGATCTCCAGAAGCTGGCCGCAGAGAGACTCGTACTTCTTTGGTTCGAGCTTCTTGTTGGTCCTGCCTATCTCGAGCTCCACCTGGTGTTTCCGCCGCTTGAAGAACAGGTACTCCAGTCTATCAAAAACGGTATCCTCGTACCCTGGTGTGCAATCGGGAGGTGACTCCATGAGTAGCCGCGAAACCTTGCCCCGTAACCCATCGTCTGTGATGCCTTCGACCATGCACCCTATCCGCGAATCGAATTCCGCCTGCAAGTTTTCTTCGTCATAAACAGGGATTTCCTTTAGCAACTCCAATATTTTCCTGTTTTCCTCGTTGGTGAAGTAGTCTGCATCAAGGTACTGCTGCCCGATGAGTGCTTCCGGGTTATGCAGTAAGACCCTCAACGCTTCCTTCTCCACCTTCTCCCACATCACCGTCGCCCGCGAGTCCGAACGGAGCTTGCCCGCCTTCCCGGATACTCTCGACGCCTCCCTCAAGTACACCTCTACGGTCTCCGGCGGCATATCCAACCATCCGCCTATCTTGCGTACCAGGTCGTCCCTGAGGGGCCTCATCTCCTCTCCCGAAACCCTGGCCAGGATGGCGACACACGCCTCCATCGCCCTGCGGCGGCCCATCGGGTTCGCCGTGTCGAAACCCTCTATCGTCTTTCTCACCGCGAAATCATGAAGGCTCTCCGCCCTCCCCTTCACTTCGGCGAACGCCTCCGCTCCACCTTTTTCAACAACCGACGCGGGATCCTCCCCCTCGGGCAACATCACCACGAAGATGTCCACCCTGAACCTGCCCCAGAAGCCCATCGCGCGCAGCGCCGCGTCCATGCCGGCCCTGTCAGCGTCGAAGGCCAGGTATACGCTGTCAGAGACACGGTTCAGGAGATCGAAGTGATTCTCGGTCAGGGCTGTGCCCAGGGTGGCCGCCACGTCCCTGACTCCCACCTGCCATAGCGCCAGCAGGTCTGTGTACCCTTCCACTACCACCGCCTCGCGCCCGTCCTGCATGGCGCTCCTCGCCTGGTAGAAGCCGTAGAGCGTGTGGCCCTTCCTGTAGATCGGTGTTTCCGGCGAGTTCAGGTACTTCGGTTCGTCACTCGCCCCCTCCCCCGGCATCCGCCTGCCCCCAAACGCGACAACGCGCCCCCGGTGGTCGAGAATGGGGAATATGACCCGATTCCGGAACACGTCGTAGATGCCACGACCGCCCCCGCTCCCCCCACCGCGCTCCCGGGCAAGGCCGACCTTGACCATCTCCTCGTCCTTGAACCCCTTCTTAGTCAAGAATCCGACCAGGTTCCTCCAGCCCTCCGGTGCGAACCCCAGGTGGAACTCCTCGATTACCTCCGTGGTGAAACCCCGCTCCTCCAGGTATTCTCTGGCCCCGCGCCCCTCGTCCGTTTCCTTGAGTATATACTGGAAGTAATCAGCGGCGGTTTGGTTGAGCCGGAACAGGCTGTCCTTCTCGGTACGCTTCTGAATGTCGGCAGTGGTGGATTTCTCGTGGGAGACCTGATACCCGATCCGGTCGGCGAGCCTCTCCACCGCCTCGCCGAATTTCAACCCCTCGAGCTGCATGACAAAGTTGAACACACCCCCGCTCGCCTTGCAGCCGAAGCAGTGGTAGACGCCCTTCGCCGGGTTGACGTAGAAAGACGGGTCCTTCTCCTTGTGAAAGGGGCACGGGCCCCTGAACTCGCGCCCTGATTTCTTGAGCGGCACGTACTCGGAGACAAGCTGGACTATGTCCGTGCGCTCACGCACGGCATCAACGTCGGAATCCTTGATTCTACCGCCTGGGGACAATGCTCCTACCTTTCGAGGTCACTTTCGCCTTTCGGGGTCTTGAATCTTGAATTCTCACCGCCTGCCTTGCGTCAATAGATAATTCAAGATTCAAGACCCCCTACTCTGACGATGCTATTCGGCCACCCATGAGCGCGGGAGGAAGAACTCCCGGTATTTTGTCAACGCGTACCGGTCGGTCATGCCGGCTACGTAGTCACATACCTTGAGCGGAAGCTCGTCCTTGTCCTCGGGCTGAAACTCGTCTGGAAGCTGGCCGGGGTTCTCCAGGTAATGCTCCGCCAGTGACCTCAGCACTCGAACCGCCTTGTCCTCCTCCGCCTTGGCGACCGAACCTATATAGACGTTCTCGAACAGGAAATCGCGAAGCCGGTCCATCAACTCCCAGGTTCTCTCGCTCAAGCGGATTGCCTCGAGGTCACTACTGCTCTCCACCATATCGTGCGCCAGGTAGTCGATCCTCTGGCTGGGATAACGCCCCAGCACCTCCATGGGCTCGGCGGGCAGGTCCTCGGTGCGCAGTATCCCGGCCCGGAGCGCGTCGTCAATATCGTGGTTTATATAAGCTATCCGGTCGGCGGTGCGTACGATCTGGCCCTCCAGTGTCGCCGGCATCCCCTCACCGGTGTGGTTGACTATCCCGTCGCGTACCTCCCAGGTGAGGTTCAACCCCTTGCCCTCGTACTCCAGGTGTTCCACCACCCTGAGGCTCTGGATATTATGCTCAAACTCCCCCGGCACGTACTCGGAGAGGGCGTTCTCCCCAATGTGACCGAACGGGGTGTGCCCCAGGTCGTGTCCCAGGGCGATCGCCTCGGTCAGGTCCTCGTTGAGAGCAAGGGCACGTGCGATGGTGCGGGATATCTGGGCCACCTCCATGGTGTGAGTGAGCCTTGTACGGTAATGGTCACCCTCGGGGGCGAGGAACACCTGCGTCTTGTGCTTGAGTCGCCTGAACGCCTTGCAGTGGATGATGCGGTCGCGGTCCCTCTGGTAGGCGGTACGGATGTCGCACGGCTCCTCAGGCCTCTCCCTGCCGCGGGTTTCCGCCGCCAGGGCGGCCCGGGGCGAGAGCACTTTCCGCTCTATCTCCTCTATCCGTTCCCGTATCGTCATTGTAACACCCCGCCTGACTCTACCTTGGACCCCTTCCCCCCTCCTTTGTCCTCCCCCTCAGGCCCCATCCAAGCCTTCCCCCCAAGAACCCCCCATCCCAACCTTCCCCCCAGCGGGGGGAAGGGGCAGAGGGGGGAAGGGGCGGAGGGGGAGGAGACTAGGTACTAATTGCCTCGATAAGCCCCTCGGCGAGCACCCTCGCGCGGCCGCAGGCGAAGTCATCCTCGCGGGACGGCCGTTGCGCGCATACTCCCTGGTGGCCGCCGCCTGTGCCCATGGATGCGTCCCCGACCACCCGCATACCATGAATCAGCATGATGTCCTGAATCGCCCGCACCGTGGTTTCCTGCCCACCGAAACGCGCCGCCGCCACCGACACCGCTCCGCCGGGAATACCCACCAGCGCCTTTTCACCCCGAAGGTTCCGGCTCTTGTCCCAGAAAGCCTTGAGCTGCGCGCTCACGGTCCCGAAGTAAACCGGGCTACCCACTACCAGCGCGTCCGCTTTCCTGACGATGTCGTAGGCACCGGCGAGGTTTGCTTCCCTGTGGCAGATCTCCGGGCACGGCGACCCGCAGGCGGTGCAGTACGGCCTCTCCTGGCCCTCGAGAGCGTCCATGACGTGTATTATCTCGGTCTGTGCGCCGAGTTCCCGGCACGCCTTCAGGACCTCCCCTACCAGGAAGGCGGTGTTGCCTTCCCGGTCCGGGCTGCCGTTTATCCCTGTAACGAACATCAGATCACCCCGCATTTCCTGGGGTCATTTCTTGACTTTTATTAGGAGGCAGCGGATTTCTTCTCCAGCGCCGCCTGCGCGGCGGCCACTCTCGCCACCGGGACCCTGAACGGCGAACAGGAGACGTAATCCAGCCCCACCTCGGCACAGAAACTGATCGACCGGGGGTCTCCACCGTGCTCACCGCAGATGCCGACCTTCAGGTCCGGGTTGGTCAAACGCCCGAGCTCAACCCCCGTCCTGACCAGCTTGCCCACCCCTTTGACGTCAAGCGTTTCGAACGGGTTGTCGGTTAGGATCTTGCGTTTGAGATATAGCGGCAGGAACTTCGCCTCTATGTCGTCGCGGCTGAAGCCGAACGTGGTCTGTGTCAGGTCGTTTGTCCCGAACGAGAAGAAGTCGGCGTACTCCGCTATCTCATCAGCGGTGAGCGCGGCCCGGGGAAGCTCGATCATCGTCCCTATGTGATAGTCCAGCCGCATCCCCTTCTCCTCGAAGACCAGCTCGATAATCTGCTCGGCCTCGTTCCTGAGCGTCTCGAGCTCAGTGTAGATGGAAACCAGCGGTATCATTATCTCCACCCTGGGGTCTCCCCCCGCCGCTTTGCGCTCGAGCGCGGCCTCCATGATGGCCCTGACCTGCATGTTGTACTCCTCGGGGAACGTAATCCCCAGGCGGCAGCCCCTCAAGCCCAGCATCGGGTTAGCCTCGACCATGGACTTTACGTTCTCCAGGAAGCACTCCTTCTCGTCGATCTCGTCCGGGGTGCACTCCCCCTTGACTTTAAGGGTCGCGAGTTCCACCTCCAGCTCCGTGGCGTCGGGCATGAACTCGTGAAGCGGCGGGTCCAGGAGACGGATGGTTACCGGGAGCCCGTCCATGGCCTCGAAGATGCCCACGAAGTCCTCTCGCTGGATCTCCAGGAGCTTCATCAGGTCATCCTCCGCGTCCTCGGTGCTCTCGGCCAGGATTATCCGCTGTATTATCGGCTGCCGGTCGCCCAGGAACATGTGCTCGGTACGACAGAGCCCTATACCCTCGGCGCCGAACTCCCTGGCCCGCACCGCGTCCTCGGGCGTGTCGGCGTTGGTCCAGACCCCCAACTCCCGTATCTCATCCGCCCATGCTAGCAAAATTTCAAAGTCACCGGTTACCTCCGGCTCCACAAGCGAGACCGGGCCGATGACAACCCTGCCGGTGGTGCCGTCGATGCTGATGACCTCGCCCTCCTTTACCTCCCGGCCCCCGATGGTGCAAAGGTGATCCTCCTCGTCTATGCGCAACGAGTCGCAACCGCATACGCACGGCTTGCCCATCCCCCTGGCCACCACCGCGGCGTGACTGGTCTTCCCACCGTGGCTGGTCAGTATCCCCCGGCTGGCCACCATGCCGTGGAGGTCGTCGGGCGTTGTTTCCCAGCGGACCAGGATGACATCCTCACCGGACTCCCACTCGCTCTCGGCGGTATCCGAGTCGAAGACCACCTTCCCCACCGCGGCCCCGGGGGACGCGTTCATGCCCTTGGCCACCACCTCATACTCCACCCCGGCGTCGAACTGGGGATGCAGAAGCTGGTCAAGCTGGTCGGGGTCTATGCGCCCGACCGCCTCCTCCTTTGTTATAAGGCCCTCATCTACCATGTCCACCGCTATCTTGAGGGCCGCGGCCGCCGTCCGCTTCCCGGTGCGCGTCTGCAGCATCCACAGCTTGCCGTCCTCTACCGTGAACTCTATGTCGCACATGTCCCTGTAGTGCTCCTCCAGGGTGTCCATGATGCTCTCCAGTTCATCGGCCACCTCCGGCATCTCGTCGGCCAGTTGGGAGATAGGCTCGGTGTTACGGACACCCGCCACCACGTCCTCCCCCTGGGCGTTGATGAGGAAATCCCCGTAGCGTGCCCTCTCGCCGGTCGCCGCGTTACGGGTGAACGCCACACCGGTGGCCGACTCCTCGCCCTTGTTCCCGAACACCATGCTCTGGACGTTCACCGCGGTTCCCCAGTCATCGGCTATCCTGTAGAGCTTCCGGTAGTCGACCGCCCTCTTGTTGTTCCAGGAGTCGAACACCGCCTTGATGGAGAGGTCGAGCTGCTCTCTGGGGCCTTCCGGGAAGTCACTCCCCGTCTCCTTGCGGGTTACCTCCTTGAACCTCCCGACAAGCTCTTTCAAGTCGCTCGCGGAAAGCTCGGTGTCAAGCTCTACACCTTTCTCCTTCTTGATCTCCCCGATGGGGTTCTCGAATAGCTTGCCCTTCCGCTCCCCCTCGCCCTCGACGCCCATGACAACCTCGGAGAACATCTGGATGAACCTCCGGTAGGAATCGTAGGCGAAGCGCTCGTTCCCGGTCTGCCGGGCCAGCCCCTCCACCGACCGGTCGTTCAGGCCCAGGTTCAGCACGGTGTCCATCATCCCCGGCATGCTCACCCGAGCGCCGGACCTTACCGACAC
>JAHIPE010000280.1 GCA_018894655.1 Actinomycetota bacterium | reverse complement strand
TACCAGGAGATTCTTGTACTCGGCCGGGTTCTCCTGGGCCCTGCGCAGTGTCTCCGGGTCCAGCACGTTCACCTGCAGAGCGGTCCCCCCCTTCTCCCCGTAGGCACGCAGGTAGGCGCCCAACTTCTCCACGTGCTCCTCCCCGCGCAGCAGCGATGGGCTGAAAGAGATGGTGTGTGAGTCCCCGTTGGGAACGCTCTCCAGACCCAGGTTTCCCACCGAAAGGGCTACCGCTGTGGGCCCCTTGCGGTCGGTGCCGTCTACAGGGCAGACCCCGTTGGAGAGGAACGTGCCCCTCCTGCGCCCGTCCGGCGTCGCCGAGGTGGTGGGAGCGTAGGCGATCCAGTAGTTCCAGGAGAGGTAACCGGCGCGATAACGCCTGCCTGACGTCGTGGTGTGCCGGAAGACCTCCTCGGTCCACAGTCTGGAGAGGTAACGGGCCACCTCGTCAGCCTGGGGGTCGTCGTTGCCGTACTTTGGGGGCTTGTTGATAAGGATCTGCCGGAGCTTCTCGTGACCTTCGAAGTTATCCTCTATCGCCCGTATGAGGTCGGCCATGGAGATGACATCGTCCTCGTAGATGAGCTTCTTTATTGCGGTAAGCGAATCCGCGGCGGTGGCGAATGCCACTCCCTCAACTGTTACGTAGTTGAACTCCGGCCCCGCGTTTGTGACGTCCTTCCCCGACTCCGCGCATCCCACCACCAGGGCGGAGAGGTACGGTGTGGGCTCTAAGCTCCCCCTCAAGCCATCCACGAAGTCGTACCACTCGATGAAACGCCCCAGGAGTGACTCAAGCTGGGTTTCGAACGCGCGGCGGAACTCATCCCAGCTCTTGAATTTCAGGGGGTCGCCGGTCCGCGGGCCGATCCTGTCCCCGCTCTTGAGGTCTTTCCCGTTGAACAGTGTCATCTCGATAGCCTTGGCCAGGTTCACGTTGACGTCCACGGTGCCGGAACGGTCGTTCCCCTGGAGTGTGTTCTCCAGGCATCCCACCGGCGCGTAGTTCCAGAGGACACCCTCGGGCAGCCCCTGCCATTTCAACGCCCTGATGGATGCCTCGTCGAAGTTGATGAGGAAAGGAGACCCCTGGGCGCCGGCGATCATCGAGGCGACACGCCACATGAGGTCATCGGGGGTGTTCTTGTGCAAGCGAACGTTCGGCTTGGGCTCCAGCAGGTTCATCTCCTCGATGACGTCAAGTATCAGCCAGGTAAGGTCGTTAGACACGTCCTCCCCGTCCGGACCGTGCCCGCCGATGGTCACCAGTTGCCCGTAGCCGCTGGTTATCCCGTGGTTCCTGCCCAATCGGTACATGAAGTCATAGGCGTAGTTCGGCTTTATCCAGAAGCACTGGAGCAGTTCCCGAGCCTCCTCCCGGGTGAGCCGCCCCTCGCTGATGTCGTCCCTGTAGTAGGGGTAGAGATACTGGTCTATACGTCCCGGGGAAAGACCGGGGCCCGGGTAAGACTCCTGGACCATCACCAGCATATGGATGAACCATAGAGCCTGGAGCACCTCGTGGAAAGTCTCAGGCGGCTCCCAGGGCACCTGGGAGCAGATGCGTGCTATCTCGAGCAGTTCACCCTTGCGATCTCCCTCTTCGGCCTCCTCGGCCAGCCTCCTTGCCTCTTCGGCGTACCGCGCGGCAAGCTCCCTTGCCCCCTCGCAGCAGGTAATTAGCGCCGACAGGAACTCCTTGTGGTCCTGGTCGGTGCTATCCTCGGCAAGCTCCTTGAAATGGTCCACCAGGCCTCTTAGCCCCATCCGGAGCGCCCGCGGGTAATCGGGGATGATATGGCCCGGGGTAGCCCCCAGGTTTCCCATCCCGTGGGTGTCCATGAACGCCGTCTCCTTCATGAACTTCTTGGTCCGCTTCATCCAGTCGCGGCCCTCCCGCCGGTTATGCGCCCTGGAGAGGGCGACGTTGAACTGCCCTCCCACTATCAGTTCGCCTTCCAGTATCTGCACCGGGAGGTACCTCGAGATGACCTCGCGGAAGAACACGGCGACCCTTACCACGTGCGGCTTCTCCCAGAACCCCTCTGGAAGCTCGACCTTCTCCGCGAGCAGTGGCAGCGATTCCAGGAACGCCTTGTTGAAAGCGATAAGGTCAGGAACCACGCCCCACAGGGCGGGAGACCACATAGCGTCCCACTCCGTACCGGTGGTAAACGGCAGCATCTCGTTTCGGAAGTACTCCCTGTCTTTGATGTTGAAATACTC
>JAHIPE010000279.1 GCA_018894655.1 Actinomycetota bacterium | reverse complement strand
CGCCAAGGTGGCCTCTACGCTCCACATGGGCCCATTCGAGCAGATAGGGGACACCTACCGGGAGCTGATGCTCTGGATAAGCGAACAGGGTTACCGCCCTTCCAAGCCCTGCCGCGAGATCTACCTCGTCGGCCCTGAGCAATCAGATGACCCGGCCGATTACCGAACCGAGGTACAGTGCCCGATTGTCGAGATCCAGTGATAGCGGACCACCCGACGGCGAAATAGCAACAGGGACCCGTCCCCGGCCGGGTCCTCGCTTTTAGTACTAAGAGAGGCCATTTTCCCCGAAGGAGTTTGCCCGGGAGTAACGAAAGTATATGCGGGCGGGAGGCCCGTCACCAGACCAGGGTAGCGCACCGGCCGCGGGGGGCAAGATGTGGATAGCGATTGGGCTCCTGGGGGGCCTGGCCATCTTTATGTTCGGTATGTCTCTCATGAGCGAGGGGTTCCAGATCCTCGCCGGCGGGAGGCTCCAGAGGACCCTCGAGGCCCTGACCCGCAACCGCTGGGTGGGAGCCGGGGTGGGAACCGGCGTCACCGCCATCATCCAGAGCAGCAGCGTCACCACGGTGATGCTGGTGGGGTTTGTGAACGCCGGCCTTATGACCTTCGCCGCCTCGGTCGCGGTCATTTTCGGGGCGAACGTAGGGACCACCATCACCGCCCAACTGGTCGCCTTCGACATCGGGAACTGGGCGTTGTTCCTGGTTGCTATAGGGTTCCCTCTCTACTTCTTCTCCACCGGGCGCAAGCTGAAGTTCACCGGAGAGGGGATACTGGGCCTGGGGCTCCTGTTCCTGGGCATGGTCCTGATGAAAGACGCCGTCGACCCCTTGAGTGAGGCGGCGTGGTTCCTGAGCCTCCTTGACTTCGCCACCCACAACCCGTTCCTGGGGGTGCTTTTCGGCGCGGTGCTTACCGGCATCGTACAGAGCAGCAGCGCCACCACCGGCATGATAATAGCGATGGCGATGTCGGGGATTATACCGGGAGGGACCGAAGGGCTCAGGATAGCCATACCGTTCATACTGGGGGCCAACATCGGCACCTGCGTAACCGCGCTGCTCGCGTCCATCGGGACGAATCGCCAGGCGAAGCGAACGGCGGTGGCCCACGTCCTTTTCAACGTGGCCGGGGCTATTATTTTCCTTCCACTCCTGCCCCTTTTCTACAGGTTCATCTCCGGTGTGTTCGGCGGCGTTTCACTGGCCCGCCAGATCGCTATCTCCCACACCGTGTTCAACATCACCATGGCCCTGATCATGCTTCCCCTGATCAAACCGTTCGTGAAACTTGTCAAGTACATAGTGCGGGGGGAGGATCCGCTCGAACACAGGAATCCCCTCGCGGTCGAGCCCCACGTACTGCACAGCCCCTGGGCCGCCCTGGACCAGGCAAGCCAGGAGGTCGCCTACATGGGGCACCTGGCCGGAGAGATGATAAGCGACTCCGTCGGCCTGATACGGAAGATGAACCGCTCGACCCGCCAGAACCTGGTGCAGAAGGAGAGGATCGTCGACAACCTTGCCGAGGCCACGACGGAGTACCTCTCCAAGTTGTCGCGGGAGACCATCGACGACGAACAGGCGGAGCGCCTGGCCGGACTTATGCATGCCGTCTACGACATCGAGCGAGCGGCGGACCACGCCGAGAACATCATGTACCTTGCCAGCACCCGCCACGAGGGGAGATACCGATTTAGTGACGCCGCCTGGGATGAGCTGCAAACGATATCGGAGCGGGTAGAGGAGATGTTCAACGGGGTGATTCAAGCGTTCGAGGAAGACGACGCCGAGAAGGCGGAGCAGTACCAGTACTATGAGCACAGCGTCGACGAGATGAAAAGGGATTTTCGAAAGAAACACATCGCCCGGCTCAACGCCGGTACCTGCGGCCCAGCCGCGGGGGTGGTGTTCCTGGATATCCTGTCCAACCTGGAGAGGGTCGGGGACCTGGCCAACAACGTGGGCTACGTGACACGCGGCTATCTGGCCAGGCTCTGATTCCGCGCGCAGCCCCCGCCGCCCCACAGGCCCCCACCGTGAAACATATATTATCTCTTCCCAGGAGCACTCCGGCCCTGCTAAGTGCCCCGTTCCATAAATACGGTGTCGTATCGAGAGCGCCGAGGCGCCGCTCATGCAAGGCGCGCGACCGAGCTGTACTCCGTGAGTACCGCGAGGGAGCGGAACGCGGCAGGTGCGGATGCATCGACGTTCGAATG
>JAHIPE010000278.1 GCA_018894655.1 Actinomycetota bacterium | reverse complement strand
TGTTATAATGTGTTAGCAAGGCAAGCACCTTGAAAAGACCAATACCGCGGGTTGTTACATAAATACGTCTGTAACGTAAAATTGGCAACCGACAGGTGTTAGAAAGTTTATCGAAGTCGGGTGTTCGTGAGTCGCGAACCCAGTAGAAATACTGAAAACGCTTTGATAATCACACTTCCTGGACATCTGAATCGACCTTCTGCAACTGGCAGTTGCTTTCACAGGAGTAGCCTTTGCAGAACGGGCCTTGAAAGAGGGACGCCGCAATAGTCCGGCTAACGCCTTACTACCGTGTGACTCTTGTTGGGTTGTACGGCACAGGTGAAAGTGGTTCATGGAATTAAATACCATAGAATCACCGACTATTAGACGCAAGCACTCCGGTCAATGTTAGTCGCCATCTGGCAGTTCAACCGGCAGGATTGACAACCGGTCCCCCGGCTTCGGGCCGGCCTTCCGCCTGGTACGGGTCGATGACGGCGGGCAGTTCAAACGGCCCGGTGGCCGACGTCACGTAGTACGCCAGCGCCAGGGTGGTGACCAGCATCATCGCCGCGAGCATCGCAATCCCTGTATCGTTGAACACGACCGCGACGAGCCCCCCGAAGAGCAGGGCGAAGAGGGCCGCGGCCCGGGGCCTGTCGCTCTCCCATAACCCCGACCAGAACGACCGGGGGCGCCTTATCCACAGCGCGGCGGCCACCACCGTGAAGAGCAGGATGAGCGACGGCAGCAGGAAGAAGCTTATTTCGTCTATCTGGATGGAGACCTTGCGCTCGACCATGGGTAGGAACCCACCCGCCCCGGCGGTAACCGCCCTTCCCGCGTGGGTGTAAAAGAAAAGGGTGTCCACCAGGATAACCAGCGCGGTCCCCGCGGCGGTGATGAGCGGGACCAGCGCGATCCGCCACCTGGTGAGGCCTCGCTGCGACGTCGCCATGAGGAACAGTAGCACGGTGGCGAGGGCGGTGATGAAACCTCCGATGTTGGCCCCCAGCACTCCCAACCCCACCACCAGCGATACCGCCGGCAGCGCGATCAGCGGGAACCCGCCGGCCCCGGAGGGGGGGGCCTTTCCCCCCGCCAGGCCGGCCGCGGCCCATATCGACATCGCGATGAGGAGCCCGGCGATGATATTGGTAAGCCCGAAGAACCGCATCCCCTCCAGTGTGCTCGCCCCCAACAGGGGTAGCATGAGCAGCCTGCCCCCCAGGGCGAGGTCCACCACGATCACACCACCGGTCAGCAGGCACAAAGACACCACCGGGTCAAGGCGGAGGCGCCCGCGAGCCAGGAGCCAGGCGCCGAGCCCGACCACTACCGAGAAGGCACAGCAGAAGGCCGTCGGGAAAACGTAACCGCTGTAGGAGAACGCCGATACCGCAAGGAAAGAGAGCGGCGCGGCAAGCAGTACCACGCACAGCGGCGCGAGGAAACGGGCGAGCCGCTCCGGCCCGCGGGGCCAGCCCACCTTTGCCCCGAGCGCGGGCGTGCACAGCGCGGCGAGGATCAACGTGAGAAGGCCTATGGCGGTGTACGTAATCACTACCGGCCACCTCGCCTTCCGGGTGACCACAAGCTGGGAATCGAGCTTCCTCAGGTTCTCCAGCGTGCCTTCCGCTTCCTCCACAGCCATGGCCGAGCCGGAAACCTCAACCGGAACCTCGATCCCGTAGAAATCCAGGACGGTAGGCAGGAAATCCGTGTTGCTGATGATGCCCCGGGTGCGAGTGGACCCCGAGCTAAGCATCCCGGTGCCGAAATCACCGCCCGCGATTATGCACGGGGTGAGGTAGTTGTCTTCCTTTCGCCCGGAGTACGAGGGCTCCGGCGACAGTATTATCAGCAGTGAACTCTCGAGGTCCAGCATCCCGCATAGCTCCCGCGCCACCCGGTCCACGCCGCGAAGGGCCTCCCGGCGCTCGGCCTCCAGGTAGTCCGCGTCGGCGTTTCCCTCCTGTGAGTCCAGGCGCCCGGTGTCTCCTGTCTGGACCACCAGCAGGTCCGCTCCCGCAAGGAGGCGGGCGCTCTCCTCCAGGAGGCGATCGGTGTCGGTCCTGTAACCGCCGGTCCAGCCGGGCTCGAGCACTGCCGTCCGGGTGCTGACGTCTCCCAGCGGCACGGCGCCCGACGGGTCGGCGCAGATAAGAGGGGCCATGCGGCGAACGCATTCGTCGCTGTCGGTATTGCCGACCACCGCTACCTCGCGCCCGGACTCGGCCAGTTCCCTGCCCAGCAGCCCCACGTTCCCGTCACGGGCGTCCTCCTTGTTCCTGCGCTTCACCTCCTGCCATCCCAGGCAGACGACACCCTGCTCGGGAGCCTCCTCCCCTGAAAAGCCGGCGAAGAACTCCCCCGCGCGCGCGGCGCGGCCGTATCCGGTGAAACGCTCCCCGGAGTTGAAGCAAAGCCGGGAGTCAGTTGCGCCGCGGGCGCGGGCCCCCGCCCCGAGCGTGACGTAGCCGGCCCCCGTATCGTACCCGCCGCGGCCCTCAGCCGTCCTCGTTGACATCAGGCCGACCGACCACTCGCGGGCGAGCCGATAGCAGAAAGGCGTCTCCTCGCCCGGGAACTCCCCCACCCCGACCCGGTCGACAATCAGCACCACAACCTTGCCCTCCGCCGGCACCGCGGCAACGGCTGCGCACGCTGATGGAAGCAGTACCACGGTTAGCAGGGCAGCCAAGACAAGTGCTGCGGGCGTGCGGGCTCTTTTCTTCGGTTTCCACCGGTCAAACCTCATGGGGGTATTATGACATAGGGCATGCGTTTGGTTTAACCGCCGTTTGTCTGGCAGGGAGGGTTCAGGCCTTCCAGCCATAACGCCCAATGTCAGCCACCGCGTCAAGGCGCTGACCCCACTTGTTGGCGGTTTTGTGTAACCGCCGTTTGTCTGGCAGGGAGGGTTCAGGCCTTCCAGCCATAACGCCCAATGTCAGCCACCGCGTCAAGGCGCTGACCCCACTTGTTGGCTGGTTGGGGGTCAGACCGGGGCGCGGCGGACCCGGGCCCCCAGGGAGTTCAACTTCTCCTCGAACCTCTCGTAGCCACGGTCGATGAACTGGACCTGGTACACCACCGTGGTACCCTCTGCTATGAGGCCCGCCAGGACCAGCGCGGCGCCCGCGCGCAGGTCG
>JAHIPE010000277.1 GCA_018894655.1 Actinomycetota bacterium | reverse complement strand
GGCAAGCCCGGGCAGAGCGACAAGCGCGGGCACAAAGGAGATGGTTAGAGCATGGTCCCTGAAAGCGGGAAGGCCCGATACACGGACAGCCTGGTAGAGATAGGCGAGGACTCGATCCTCTGAGGAACGGCTACTACTACCCGTTCGTCTCAAAGGGCTTTCCGGTTCGGACCCCTACATCAATCCTCCCCCTTCAAGGTGGAGGAGGAAGGGCTTCTTTCCTTCCCCCCTGTCAGGGGGGAGGTCAGGAGGGGGGTTAGTCGGAGAAGCCGCCTATGGTATCAGTTCCCGCTCCCCGGCTGTTCCAGTACATGGCCCGCTCGACCACTATCTTCTTGCCTGACGTTTTGCAGGTGACCATGACCGCAGCTCTTCCCGATATGCCCTTGTCCACCATGGAGAACGTCTTTCGGGAGTTGGCTGATACCGTCTCCTCGAAGACCACGTTGCCGGTGCCGTCAGGGGTGAGGTAGGTTACCTCAACCGTGACATCGGTGTCGTTGGGGTTCATGACCAGGGTGTAGGTCTCCCTGCCCTCTGATGTCTGCCCGTCGGGGAGGTAGAACGTGGTGTGGGGGGCGGATAGCCCGATGGAGTCGTGGCAGGCCTCACCCGCCTCGGTGCCCTCGCCCCAGTACATTGCACGCTCCGCGATTATTGCTTGAGAGCCGGTCACCTGGGTAGAGAAGTCGGTGGCGGGTAGCACGTCGTTAACCCTTATGGTCTTTCTCGATTTACCCGGCATCGTGAACGGGGCCTGGGGTACCGGGCCGCTCGAGGTCATGTAGGTGATGGTTACATTGGTGTCGGTTGTGTTGGGGTTCTGTACCAGAACGTAGGTGGTGAACCCCCAGGCGGTGGTGCCCTCGGCCAGGTAGTAATCCGTTGCCGCTGCTGTGGTGCCTATCGAGTCGTGGCCTTCCCTCCGGTTGTTCCTGTACATAGCCCTCTCGGGGATTACCGGCAGGTCTGATGTCACCTTGATGGAGGCGTCGACAGCCCCTATGTCGTCTGCCATGTTGTACGTCTTGCGGCTGTTTGCCGGTATCTTCTTCTCGAAGACCTGGGGTGTGTCCCCCTCTATCATGCAGGTGACGGTCGCTGTTGCCTCAGTCTGGTTGGGGTTCTGTATGAGCAGCCAGCACTCGAACCCCCAGGCGGAAGAGCCCTCGGCCAGGTACCAGGTGGTGGCGGGGGAGGTTACACCAATGGAGCAGTGGCCGTCGGGGGAGGGGGCGCCCTCGCCGGTCCAGGTCATGGTGCGGTCCACCGCTATGGTCTTCCCCTCCTTGCACTCTACCTGGGTGGAGAAGTCCTGGTCTCCCACAGTGTCTCTCGGGTTCACCGTGGTCTGGCTGTTGGCGGGGAGGTTCACCTCTCCCCCGTTAACCAGCCCGGAGTCGGTCATGTAGCCGATGGAGGTGGTTACAGCGGTTGAGTTGGGGTTCTCTATAGTCACGTAGCAGTCGAACCCCCAGGCGGTGGAGCCCTCGGCCAGGAAGGACGCCCCCATCTCCTCAAACTCGTAAGCCCCAATGTCGTAACCATCGCCGGCCGGCCTGGCACGACCGTCCAGGTCCGTGCCCGGGGCACCCTTCCCGGTCCCGGAGTCAATCGCCGGGCTGCTCTCGCAGAGGTGGTAATCGCCGCCGGAACCCCAGGCTGGGGACTCGAATATGGGGTCGGCACAAACGTTGCCCTCGCCCAGGACGCCGCCGTCGATGTCAGCCGCGCTGTACTCCCTGCCGTTCGCATAGACCTGCGCCTGTCCTCCTGGGCGGTAGAAGACGTTGTGCTCCGCTATCAGCGTCACCGAGTCCCCGAAGAAGGCAAGGTCGTAGCCGTTGGCGATGATGTTGTTGCGCATCAGCACCTGTATCGGGGCGTCGTAGTCGTACTGCACGTACATCGGGTACGCTTCCCTCTCCGGGTTGTCGTGAACGGTGACGTTCACCACCTCGAACCGGGCGCCGGGGTTATCGCCGTCGCTTATCACCAGGCCGGCCCAGGGGGAGGCGCCCTTTACCCCGTCCCCCATCCCGTAGATGAGGGTGTTCTCCACCCTGCTGCCGCCTCCCCATAACTTGACCCCGTCACAGGAGTTGTTGGCGACAACGCAACTGTGTATGTAGGTGTTGGAGGCCTTGGAGTCCAGGCCATCACCCCGGTTGTGCTCCACCACCGTGGAGGCGATCTCGATCGGCCCCGATGACTCCTCTATCCCAAACCCGTCGGGCCGCGAGTAGGGGGTCGGCCCCGGCCCGCCCTGGGAGTAGTGGCCGTTGTAAGAGAGGTCACAACCGCTAATGGTGACGTCGCGCCAGCCCCCCTGGACACCGTCCGGACCGCCTACGGAGCCGAACCCGCAGTACTCGATGACGCAATCGGTTATCTCCAGATACCGGGTGTCGCCTATATTCACCCCGAACTCGTCAACGTGGTGTATGTAGAGATCGGTGAGCAAGCACCGGTTCAGCGGGCCTGCGGTCGCGTTTACCGCCTCCCTGAAAGGCTTCCCACCATCGCTGGTTATCTCCAGGTTCTCGATGCTCACGTAACTCCTGCCGGAGAGGTCGATGGCGAATATCAGGTTGCCGCCGCCGGCCAGCACAGGCCGGTTGCCCAACTCCCCCTTTACAGTGGTCCAGGCTCCGGATGTACCAGACGGCGGGCTGATTATATCCGCATCATACTGGTTGAGGTGGTAGGTACCACCCAGAATGACCAGGGTGTCCCCCGATCCGATCTGCCGGGAGGCGTACCCGGGGTCAGCCCAGGGCAACTCCAGGCTGCCGGCATACGAGTTGTCGCCCTGCGGGGAAACGTAGTAAGTGCTGCCGGCGGCATCGGCCTCTCCCGCGACCGGCGGAATTGTTAGCGCGACCAGGGCGACTGCCAGGATTACCGCCGGGAGATACAGAGCATGCTTCCTCAATATACCTCTCCCGCGTCGACCAGCGTTCTTACCTATTGAATCGTCAGTTGTGACCGCGGGCTTAACAGCGGCAAGGTGCTGGTGATGGGAATCCCCGTGTGCTACGACTCCCCGGACTTCTCCAGTACTCCGCCCACTCCTTACTCCGCCCACCCCTTACTATATGTACAACGGAAGCTCCGGACTCGCAGGCGATCATGCGGTCACTATCTGCGGCTAAGGAGATGTCAATTACCCCTCCCTTACGGAAGGGGCTTGTCTCTGCCCTCGACCTCAGTTCCCCGAAGGGCTTCGGCGTCAACAGACGGAACTTCCGGGGTCATTGACGGAGCCCCGCTTCCTCAAGGATATATAGAGAGGTCATCTACTACCAGCCGAAGTGGTGGAGCGGAAGGTGGAGGATCTACGGCTCGGGCGACTTCAAGATCTGGTGTCCCCCTGACTGGAGAAGGCCCTCACGCGACACGGTATTCATCCTCTTCCCCCAAAAAGGCTGGTGGCGGGTCGGCTTCACCGTGGAGCGCTCCCAGGAAGCCATACGTGCGCTGCGTGACATCGGAGTTGCGCTCAGGGAATACTTGATCCGCTGATGCCCCCTGGAAAGTCCCATCCCCCCCGACTTGAGGGTTCTCATCCCCGGAGCCGGGGGGCGACTGAGAGTCACCCCCCAAGTCTTCTCTTGAAAAGGCAAGATGTAAGAGGCACAAAACCGTTCGTAATATGTGTACATCTGCGTACACACACCCACGTCCTCTACTTCAGATTCTCAAGGGATGTTGAACCAACAAAGGAGTAACAGTGACTCTTCTGTCCCATCCCGAGAGAG
>JAHIPE010000276.1 GCA_018894655.1 Actinomycetota bacterium | reverse complement strand
TTTCCCGGAGACGTGGTATGCCTGGAGGGGGAACTCGGGACCGGCAAGACGGTGGTGGCACGCGGAATCGCCGGAGGGAGGGGCCACCGGGGAGTGGTCCCCAGCCCAACGTTCCTGATAATCCACCCGTACCCGCTGGCGAGCTTCTGCCACGTCGACGCGTTCAGGCTTGAAGGCCCGGACGAGCTTATCGAAGCGGGGATCGAGGAGTACCTCGATGGGGAGTGGATATGCGCGGTGGAGTGGGCCTGCCGGGTCCGGGCGGCGTTGCCACCCGGGGCGTTGACGGTGCGGCTCGAGTTCACTGAGGACGATAATCGGCGGCGGATTACCCTGGAGGGCGGCAGTGAGTGGGAGTGCAGGCTCGAGGGCGTCAGAAGGGAGCTCGAGCGCGATGCGAGTTGACGCACCGAGAGGCGCGCAAGCCCCGGTGTTGGCGGCGTGGGATACGTGTACCGCGAGGGGGACACTGGCGGTGGGCTCGGGCGGCTTGGTGTTGAGAGAGACGTACTTCAAGACGGAGAAAGGGCATACCGGTTCGCTGATGCCCCTGGTGGAGATGACATTCCTCAGAGTGGGCATTGCCCCGGAGGACGTCGGCTACGTGGCCGTGGGTACCGGGCCGGGGACGTTCACCGGGGTAAAGGTCGGCCTGGCCACCGCCAAGGCGGTGGCGATGGCGTGCGGGGTACCGCTTGTGGGCGTATCAACGCTGGATATCCTGGCGGGGGGCGCCCCCCCCGGCGCGGACCTGATCCTGTCAACCGTGGACGCAAGGAGGGGAATGCTGTACGCGGCGGCGTACCGGCCCGGTGAAGGAGTGCCGGACAGGGTTTCAGAGTACATCTGTGGGCCTCCGGCACAGGTGGCGGAGGTGGCACGGTCACTGGGGTATGGCACCGTGGCTGTGGTGGGGGAGGCCCCCTCCCTGCTGGTGGAGCTCCTGGAGGACGGGGGGGAGCTGATGGTGGCGGGCGACCCGTTTCCGAAGGGGCGCGAGATAGTTGCCGTGGCAACGGAGCTGATATCGCGGGGCCGGGTTGGCGACGCGGCCTCGGTCGCTCCCATCTACCTGAGGAAGCCCACCTGAGGGAGTTTGGAGGAAACGTTGCTGGGTGAGGTCGAGATACGGGAAATGCGCGTAGCCGACATCGAGGCGGTCATGGACATCGAGCGCGAGGTGTTCCCGTTTCCGTGGGCGCCGGAGTTCTTCCTGCGTGAGTTGGGGCGGGGCGAGAGCGCCATGTACCGGGTGGCGTTTGCCGATGGTCGGCTGCTGGGTTTTATCGGCGCCAACCTGCTGGGTGACGAGATCCATATCACCAACATGGCGGTGATACCCGATGTCAGGCGCCGCGGCCTGGGGTCGGCATTGCTCGTGGGGTGCGTTCGCCAGGGTTTGGAGAGGGGTGCAAGGTGGTTGACCCTGGAGGTAAGGGAGACCAACCGGGACGCGCGGGAGTTCTACCGGCTCTTCGGTTTTCGCGAGTTAGGGCTGCGCAGGGGCTACTACTGCGACACCGGGGAGGACGCGGTGATAATGGCGGCGGGGGATATCCGCGAGGGCCCGTTCCGGGAGTTGCTGGCCCGCGGGGAAGGTAACGACTGATGCTTGTTCTGGGGATAGAGACGTCCTGCGACGAAAGCGCGGCGGCCCTGGTCGAGGGCGGGAGCAAGATGCTCTCTAACGTGGTGGCTTCCCAGGTAGATATCCACAGGGAGTATGGCGGGGTGGTCCCGGAGATAGCCGCCCGGGCGCACGTGGACGAGATAGTTCCCGTTCTGGGCGAGGCTCTGGCGGGTGACGCCCGCCCGGACCTGGTGGCGGTGACCGTTGGGCCGGGGCTGGTGGGTTCGCTCCTGGTGGGGGTATCGGTGGCGAAAGGCCTTTCCTGGTCCTGGGGGATACCCATGGTGGCGGTGAATCACGTGGAGGCGCACGCCTACGCGCCGGTCCTGGAAGGGCGTATGCCCCGGTACCCGTTTCTCGCGCTGGTGGTTTCCGGCGGGCACACGCTACTGGCTGAGATCAGTGGTGTTGACGATATAGAGATACTGGGCCAGACATTAGACGACGCGCTTGGCGAGGCTTACGACAAGGTGGCAAGGCACCTGGGGCTGGGATACCCGGGCGGCCCGGTCATTGACGAGATGTCGCTCGAGGGAGATCCGGCGGCGTGCGAGTTCCCCCGTCCGATGATGGGCAGCGGCGACTATAACTTCAGCTTGAGCGGCCTGAAGACCGCGGTTATCAGGTTCACGGCCGCCGCGCGAGGACGGGGCGACGATCCGCCGGCAGAGGACGTCGCAGCATCGTTCCAGGCGGCGGCGCTGGAGGTGGTGGTGCACAAGACGGTCCGGGCGGCCCGCGACCGCGGCCTCCAGGACGTGGTGATGGGCGGCGGCGTGGCCTGCAACCGGGCACTGCGGCTCATGCTGGGGGAGGCGTGTGAGGAGGAGGGCCTTGAGCTTGTATACCCGTCTCCGGGGCTCTGCACCGACAACGCGGCGATGATTGCAGCGCTGGGGTACCTGCGCTATCAGGCGGGGCACCGGGCGGGGCTGGAGACCGACGTCTACCCCAATCTACGAATGGGGCAAGACCGCCACCAAGTGGGGTAAGGCCTTATAGCGGTGCCAGAGAGGATAAGTGGTGTCGGCAAGGCCTGACCCATCCCTCGTAAACAAGCAGCGGTTAAACAAGACCGCCACAACGCAAGATGGTACCGGGTACCATCTTGCGTTTTCTGATATCTGTTATAGTAATCCGGGTGGCAACTCGACAGAACTCGCGACTGGGAGCCGGTTCTCGGGAGAGCGCATGAGAAAGTACGTTGTAGCGATTGACCAGGGGACGACAGGCACGACGTCGATGTTGTTCGACCACGCCGGGTCGGTGATATCCAAGGTCAGCCGGGAGATCACCCAGTATTTCCCCGCGGGTGGATGGGTGGAG
>JAHIPE010000275.1 GCA_018894655.1 Actinomycetota bacterium | reverse complement strand
GTCTTGCGCTCCACCACCAGGAGGACAAGCAGGTAGATGAGCACCGTGAAGGCGAGGAAGAAGCCGCCGCCCCAGGAGGTCTGGAACATCGCCACCGTGAAGATGGCGAACCCCAGGGCGTACCTCCACTTCTTCTTCTCGGCATAGGCGTGCAGGCACAGGAGGGCAAGCGGGATGTACCCGGCCGAGAGGACCTGCGCGTGTGACAGGTGGGAGAGCTTGAAGAGGGCGAACCCGTAGATTATTCCGGCGGCAAAGGCGGCCAGCTTGTCCCGTGCCAAGTAATCGACCAGTAGGAAAGCGCCCAGGGAGCATACCAAGAAGCTCATCATCACCATGAAGTTGAACGCCAGTGTGGGGTTACCGGTAGCCGCGAGGACCGGGAGCGCGGTAAGGGAGCTCATCAGCCCGTGGTCCGAGTACGCCAGGGTGTCGCTGTCGGGATAGAAGATGGTGGCGTTGAACAGGTTGAGAGGGTCGGAACCCAGTGAGTGCGATGTCCAGGAGATGACGTACATGTTGAACATGGCGTCTCCGGCGGCCGACTCCATCACGTGGTCGTCGGCGTTGGCGAGAAGCGGGCTGGTGTAGGCGGCGGTGATCACAGCGAACAGGAGTATGACCACCACGTAGGTGAGGACTGTTTTTTTTCTCGCGCTCAAGCCCCGCCTCCCACTCACCCGGGGTCTACACCCCCGGCCGGCCCAACTGCCACTGTAACAGATGGGCTACAGCGTTTCACGCGGGGCGGTGCCCTCCCCCCGGTCCGTGTCATAGTCCCGGGCAACGGGGTGACTGCCGGGTGGCGCTCCTCCCCCGGGCACGTTTTCACCGCTCATCCCGTTATGATTATTGGGCCACGGCATAAAGAAACGGCCAGTGTGTTTCGATATACGTATTGAGAAGGTAAAAAAGCCCAGGTAGCGGCACAGTCAACGGAACCCGGTGCCGGTTTCCTGTGGCCCGAGAACCTGAGAAAAGGTGTGAGGGATGCGTGTTAAGTCAGTCCATGCCGCCGGAAACCGGCTGAGGCCGGCGGTTTCTATTGCCCTGGGTTTGCTGCTGGCTGTGTCCGTCCTCGTATTCCCCGAGCTGTTTCGCGCCGAAGCCGCGAATACCGGCGGCAACTCGGTACAAGGCAACCTCAATGTGGGCTCGAGTTTTCACGATGCCAAGATCACCGCCGAGGATATTGACGGCGACGGCTTTACCGAGCTCCTGGTCGGCAACTCCAACGGTAACCTCTACTGCTTCGACCACAACGCCGGCGTCAAGTGGGCGTATAACACCGGCGCCCAGATACGTGGTGCCCCCGCCTGTAAGGACGTTGACGGCGACGGGACCAAGGAGGTCTTTGTCGGCGACATGAACGGCGTCGTGTGGGGCTTCAGTTGCAACGGTGCGTTGCTGACCCAGTGGGGCTGGCCGAAGGCCACGCAGAGCTCCCCCGGCGGCGGCGTGAACGGCGTGTACTCATCACCGGCAATAGGCGACATCAACGGGGACGGCGCCGACGATATCGTGGTCGGCACCTGGGGAAAGTACGTCTACGCCTGGAGCTACACCGGGGTCCTCCTGCCCGGGTGGCCGTACGACAACAAGGACAGCGTCTGGTCGTCCCCCGCGCTGGCGGATATCGACATGGACGGGATCAAGGAGATCATCGTCGGCGCCGACTCGACCGGGGGCAGCGGATGGCCGTGGCCCGCCGGCGGGCTCCTCTACGCGTTCAACGGAGACGGGGGCATAGTCCCAGGGTTCCCCCGGGTGACCCCCGAGGTCCTGTGGTCCTCCCCGGCGGTGGCGGATATCGACGGTGACGGCCTGCAGGAGATTATCATCGGCACCGGCCACTACTACAAGGCGATTGGACGGCTGACAACCGAGGGGCACCGGGTCTACGCCTACAACCACGACGGCACCGACGTTCCCGGCTGGCCGGTGGTGGCCGCCGGGTCCACGTTCTCGTCCCCCGCCGTGGGCGACATAGACGGAGACGGCACCAAGGAGATAGTAATCGCCTGCAACCCGATGAACGGCATCGGCAATGACCATATCATGGCCATCAAGCCCGACGGGACGGTCATGTGGAGCAACCAGGCGTTCGGGGGGCCCAACCTGGGGTCGCCGGCGCTGGGTGATGTGGACGGCGACGGCTATCCCGACATAGTAATGGGCTCCGGGTGGGCGATCGGGGCGTGGGACAGGTCGGGCAGGGTCATCTGGGACCAGCCGCTGGACAACTTCCTCATTGCCAGCCCGGCGGTGGGGGACTTCGACAACGACGGCCACGTAGAGGTCGCCTGCTGCACAGGTGACATTCCGGGGGGTACCCCCGGGGGGAGCTTCTGGGTATTCGACTGCGGGCCCAAGAAGAGGGTCAGCGGGGGCGACGCTTCACTGTTCCCCTGGGGGATGTTTCGCTACACCAGCGACCACAACGGGACGATCCTTACCGGGAACGAGCCACCACCACCACCACCACCACCACCACCGGCGAACTTCCACGAGTACATCCCGCTCATGAACCCGGGCGGCGCCACCGCAAACGCCCAGATAAGGCTCATGAACGAGAAAGGCGAGAAGGCAACGGTGTCGTTGACGCTGGCTCCCTCGTCGCGCTCGACGGTTTTCATCAACCGGTATATGCCCGGCTGCAGTGTCAGCGCGAAGGTGACATCGGATAACCCGATAATCTGTGAGCGCGCTATGTACTTCAACTTCCAGGGTAGGTGGCAGGGGGGGACCGCTTCCGCCGGGGCGCAGGCGCCCGCCGCCAAATGGTACCTTGCGGAGGGGTACACCTCAGACAACTTCGACGAGTACGTGCTGGTGCAGAACCCGCAGAAGAACTCCGTTACCGTGAACATGACGTTCATGAGGGAGAGTGACACGCCGGTATCCGCGGCGTTCGAGGTCAGTGCCGAGAGCAGGTTTACCCTCAACCTGAAGGACGTCCCGGGGCTTCAGAATGCCTCTGCATCCACCCTGGTGGAGGCGACCGGAGACGTGATCTGCGAGAGATCGATGTACTTCAACTACAACGGCTATATCGGGGGTCACAACGCGATGGGTGTCACCGAGCCGGCCCGGCAGTGGTACCTGGCCGAGGGGTACACCGCGCAGGGCTACGACACGTTCGTCCTCATACAGAACCCGGGTAACGAGAAGGCGAACGTTGACGTGAACTTCCTCAGGAAGGACGGCTACGTCGGCCAGGTGTCGTTCACGCTTCCCGCGAGGAGCCGTAAGACCATCAAGGTTGATGACGTGCCCGGGTTCGAGGCGGCGGAGGTCTCCACCGAGGTTCACTCCGACGCCGATGTGATAGCCGAGCGCGCCATGTACTTCAACGCCGGCGGGCGGACCGGCGGGCACGACTCGACCGGCGTCAGCGAGCCAGCCGGGAAGTGGTACCTGGCCGAGGGGTACACCGGGGGCTCGTTCGATACCTACGTCCTGATAATGAACCCCGGTGACTCCGCCGCGGAAGTCAAGACAACGTTTATAAGAGGCGACGGGCACACATGGTCCCGGACGGACTCGCTGCTCCCGAACTCCCGCTTCACGGTGCATATCGACGAGATGCCTGGGTTCGATAACGCGGAGGTGTCCACCCTGGTGGAGGGCCAGAACGGGGCGAAGGTGATAGCCGAGCGCGCCATGTACTTCATCTACAATGACTTATATGCTGGCGGCCACGACTCTATAGGGGTGAATAACCCGGGGACGACCTGGTACTTCGCCGAAGGCTACACCGGAAACTAGCGGGGCATTGACGCCCTGCTCGCGCGGTCGATATCATAAGCGGCATGGATTACTTATGCTGTCCAGCCTGTCACGGACCTGTTGATTCGGGGGCGGAAGTCGCCCCCCATTTTGCCTGCGATGAATGCGGAGCGGTTTTCCCTTTGCCCCTCGGCGTAGTCGACTTCGTTGACTCCACCACGCTGGACGATTTCGCCAGATGGCAGCACGACATCTACGATGAGGAGCCGGAGACGAAAGATGTGCCCCGGTACGGGGGGCCGGAGGAGGCAAGGCGGCAAGCCGACCAGTGCCTTGATATTGCGAGGGAGCACGGCCTGATCACGCCCAGCTGGCTTGGGGTGAGATGCCGCGAGGTTACCGATATGCTCGCGCCCCTCCCGGGCGAGTCGGTACTGGACGTCGGGTGCAGCGTGGGGATGGTCCTCAACTCGATGAACGCCATCTACGGCACCAGCGGGGTAGGTATTGATTTCAGCCGGGCGGCGGTCGGGGCGGCTTCAGCGTACAACCCCTGCGGCAACGACTACTACGTGGCCGATGCCCTCAAGCTTCCTATCAAGGACGCCGCCTTTGACATCGTCGTCAGCTACGGCGTTATCGAGCACGTTTCCGACCCCGTCCGCATGGTCCAGGAGATTGCCCGGGTCCTGAAGCCGGGGGGCCGGGTGCTTATCTATACGCCGTGCAGGAACGACACCTGGAGCTGGCACTGGTGGCAGAGGGTCACCTCCGGCGAACGGTACGACCTGGGGGTGGAGAAACTCTGGGGGCACGACCGGGAGAGGTTCCTCTCCCCGCCGCAGCTTGCCTCCTACCTGGAGGGGGCGGGGCTGACACGCGTAGATACCATAGTCGTGCACACGCTCTACACCCTGATGTTCGATGAGATGCTCCCCGGGGCCGTATTCCTTTTACTGCGAAGGCCACGGGTGTTCAGGGCGGTTCGCCGGATGCTCGACCTGGCCGACGCGTTGCCCAACGACCGCGGCTACGGAAACGAGTTCCTGGCCGTCGGATGGAAGCTATAGGAGGGCTGAACCTCTTGCGAGAACTGGCGATGATTGTCTATGGGGGGGTCAGGCGGTTCGTTGCCGACGCCCGTAGCTACCGGAGCCTCAACCCCGATGAGCGCCACATGTTCTGGAAGAGGCTCCAGGCCGCGGCCCTTATCGCCCTGCTCCCGGTCTTCCTGGTGCTTGGCGCCGCCTCACGCCTGCTTCAAAGACCTCCCCATCGCGAGTAAAAACGCAAGATGGTACCTGGTACCATCTTGCGTTTTGTTGCTTATGAGGTCAGCCTCTGGAACGGACGGATGTCGACGACAGGTGAGACCCTGCCGCCCCCGTGGTTCAGGTAGTAGCGCCTGGCCGCGTAGATGGCGGCCGCGTACAGGAGTATCCAGGCGACCGTGAGCAGGACCGCCCTGGGGCTTCCCGGGTGGTACAGGGGGAACACGAACATCAGGAAACGCTTCACCGCTCCTTCCCCCAGGAAGTGGACGAAGAAGATGTTGTCGGTGTTCTCCATCCCAAACGCCCCCACCATGAACCGGAACGCCCAGATCGTTGTCACTATCTGTAGCAGCGCGAAAGCGGCGGCGGCGCCGTGGGCGAACTTTGACGCGCAACGATCGATGTACACCGCGACGCATATGAGGAGCAGAGGCGCCAGGGGGACCAGGTACCGTTGCACCGGGGCCGCCCCGCCGTTCCACGACTGGAAGGTGCCCAGGAACAGGGCGTGCAGGCCGATGCACAGGGGGAAGAAGGCCCACCAGCGCTCCCACTCCAGGCGGTTGTTTTGAAGGGCGAGGCCGACGGGGAACAGGAGGTACAGGGGCGCGAATATGAGCAGCCCCCAGGCCCGGTCCAGGAACAGCCCCGGTATGCCCCACACCGAGTTAGTCCCCCAGAATCCGCCCTGGAACTTGCTCCCCCCCGAGGCGGTGAGCCCCTCGAGAAGGTTGGGGCCGTAGGTGATGCCGGTCAGCAGGAGCAGCGTCGCGAGCGACAACGCGGCCGGAAGCAGCCACCAGGCAAGGAGCCGGCGCGTCCTGCCGGGAGTGACTATGAGGAACAGGACGAAGAGCGCGATCGAGATGGCGATGTACTTGGGGTGAAAGAGTATCACCAGCCCGGCCGACAGACCTCCCAGGAAGGCGAAAAGGGGCCGCCCGGACTCCTTCAGCCGCCAGGCGCTCCAGGTTCCAAGTGCGAGGAAAAACACGGCGGCCGTCTCAGGGTAGATGATCCGGGAGTAAAAGAGCAGCGGGTAGCTGAGGAACCCGAACAGCGTCACCCCCGCCGCCACCTTCCGGGTCGCGAACCGGTCCGCGGTAGCGAACGTCAGGGCGGCCGCGCCGCAGGCGAGCAGTATCATCGTGAACGCCGCGCCCTTGTACCCGAAAAGCCAGAAGCCGGGAAGCACGAACAGGGAAAGGAACATGGGGTGGGTCGAGACGTTGTCCCGCGTTACGTGCAGCATCATGATGTCCTGCTCGAAGTACGGGGCGTACTGCTCGAACTCGTAGTTGTTGGCCAGGTGGAGGTCGCCGTCCCTGATGATGCTCTCGGTGATTACCAGGTAATGGGGCTCATCGCCCTGGGTGGTGGATGAGCCCTTGTAGCGGGGGAACAGGAGCAGGAGCAGCGTATAGACGAGAAGGCACAGGGCGAAGATGACTATGGCGGTCCGGGACCTGGCCGGCACCCGCATCCACGCTGATGCCCAACCCCCCTGTTCCTCGGCCCCTATGGAGCGTGCACCGCCGCCGGCTACCTCTTCCTGCATACCAGCACCAGGTCGTAGGCGACCGACGGGGCAAGGCGCCCCAACTCCATGGATAACCGGTAGAGGAAACCAAACCGGGGGGACGTGAGCCGCGCGGTCAGCCAGTCCACCCTCTTACCGGGGGGCCTCCACCAGTTTAGGATCCACTCCAGGTAGATGCCGGTCTCCTTTTGGACCTCGAACCCGTTGGAGGAGAGCAACGACCTGGTCTCCCCCAGGTTCATCTCCACGATGTGTTCCGGGTGAACCGGCATCGCCCGGTGGTTGGTCTTCGCCAGCAGGCGGTCCCGGTTGGGGGTTGACAGTATCAGGGTGCCGCCCGGGGCAAGGACCCTCCGCCACTCACACAGCGCGGCGGTGGGGTCCGGCACGTGTTCGATTATCTCCCCGGCGTAGACCGTGTCGAACACACCGTCGCTCCACGGCAGGCGCGCCGCGTCGGCGACGACCCACTTCCACTCCGGCACCAGCCCGCGCATCTTCTCCATCGCCGCCGAGTCCAGGTCGCAGCAGGTGATGTCGAAATCCCAGTCCGTGGACAACAGGAAGAAGATGCTGTAGCCGGAGCCGACGTCGAGAACCATGCTTCCCGGCCTGATGTAGGTGTTAAAAAGGCGCCCCAGTGTCCGCAGGCGTGCCTGGTGAAACGAGTGGAAGAACGGGTGCTCGGTCACGTATTCGTCCTGGTGGGAGCCCTGCCGGTAGTAGCGCTCCAGCAGCGACGTGTCGGCTACCTTCACCGGGATATCCCATGAGTCCTCGGCGGAGGCGATTCTTATCGCCATGTCAGGTGATATCACGACATCCGGGTCGCGGGAGGCACGGACCGCCCCCGGCCACCTCTCCCCGTCGGCGTAGTAGATGCTGAGGAGCCCCTCGCCCCCGGCGAGCCAGTCGATCACCAGGTCCGCGGGCCCGGGCCGCACGCCCTCGAACGACCAGGACCCAAGCGTTTCGCCGTCATCGCCACCCGCGACCCGCCGGAGGATGGAGACATCCAGGGCGCCGCCGGGGACGTCTACCCGGATTCTCGGGAAAGATTCGCCCGATACCACCACTTCAGCGGGAATATCTACCATCCTGATTCCACCAGCACCCGGTCCAGGTAGCCCTTTAGCGTTTCCCTGAGGGGGGATGGCGCGAAATGGGCAAGCCGCCCGCGCTGCCCCTCGATAACCGCCCGGCGCAGCCCGCTATCGGAGCGCATGATACCCATGAGCTCGCCGACGCGGGGGAAATCCTTGTCGCTGAACGTTACCCCGGCTCCGCCCAGGGTGTAAGGGATGGCGGTGGAGGAGTAAGCCAGCACCGGCAGGTCGAACGCCATGCTCTCCACCAGCGGCACACCGAAACCCTCGTGCTCGCTCATCGAGAGAAAGAGGTCCGCGTCCCTGTAGCAGGCGGCGAGGTCGGCATCGCTCACCCGCCCGGTGAAGTGCACGTTGCCATACAAGCCGAAGGAGTCCACCAGCCACTGTAGCCGGGCGTCGTAGCCCTCGACCCATGAAGGCCCCACCAGGAACAGGTGCGAGGATGCGTCGATGCAGCGGTTGTAGTAGTAGAAGGCCCTCAGCACGTCCTCGAGGCGCTTGTTGGGCACCGCCCTGCCTACGAAAAGGACCTTGAAGGCGCTCTTCCAGGCGGCCATCGGCCCCCTTCCGCCCTCCTGCCCCAGCAACCCCCGGTAGTCCACGAATATCGGCAGGACCGCGGTCTTCTCCGGGTCGAACCCCGCCCCGACGAGCTCCAGCCGGTTGAACTCGGAGTCGCCCAGTGCCAGATCGCAGTCGGCCAGCTCGGGGAGGAGCTCGCGGCCCAGGCGGCAGAACTCCGCTACCCCCTTGTCGTAAGCGGCGAAGAACTCCGGGGGGGTGATGTTATGGTAGACGAGTATGCGCCGGTTCCTCGATTCCAGGTACTGCCGGTAGTTGGGGCAGAACAGGGAGTAATGGTAGATGAGGAGGTCTTCTCCCGACTCCATGACCGATGAGTACTCCTCGTCCGGCCGGGCGGCCTGCCGCCCGAACTCGTCCCGGGTGTTCGCGAAGATACCGGTCTCGAACCCCCAGGAGGCAAGCGCGCGGTCGATCTCCATCACGTGGTTGCTGACCGCGTCACCGTACTCCAGGCGCGCGCACAACTGCCATACCCTCAACTGTCATCCACTCCCAGGGCGTCGAGTAGTCGCTTGATGACCGAGTCCCAATTATACTCTTCCTCGACGTAGCGCCGCCCGGCCTCACCCAGGCGCTCCGCCCGTTCCCGGTCCTCCAGCAGCGCCAGGAGAGCCTCGGCGAACTCCGGGTAATCGCCGAACGTCAGGCCGCCCCCGCTTGCCCGCACGTGCTCCCGGGTCACCTCGCAGTCGCGGTTCACCAGCGCCGGCCGGGAGGCGAGCCAGGCCTCCAGCAGCACTATCGAGAGGCTCTCGTTCACCGAGGGCTGGCAGAAGACCCGCGCGGCGGCGTAGCCGTCCCACTTCTCCTGCTCGGTGACTGTTCCAAGGTCGAAGATGAGGTGGGAGGAGTCCGGGGGCACCCGCACGTCACCGGCGCCGATGAGGACAAGGGACGCCGCGGCCGGCCGGGAGGCGGCGAAACGGCGGAAGTAGTCAACCAGCAGCGGGGTGTTCTTCCCGGCCTCCCGCCTGCCGGCGTACAGCAGGAAATCCCCCCTCACCGGGTAGCGGTCCCAAAAGGCGTTGGGGTCGCCCCCTCCAGGGTAGAACCCCATGCCCACCACCGGCCCGGGGTCGTCAATGCCCAGAAGGCGCGACGCGAGCCGCCTCTCACCGGGGCTGTTGAAGATAAGGCCCCTAACCGAGGTGAGCATCCGCGTGATGAGCAGTTGGTGGGCGAACGGCTCATCGTGCAGGCACGGGATTATGTAGGAGCGCTCGGGGATGATTCTCGAGCCGAAGTATGTCGTCCCGAAGAGGTACGGCAGGAATATGAGATGGGAGTACTTTCCCGAGTTCTCCCTTATGTGCCGGAATAGCCCCTCGCTGGTGACCACCCCTTCAAGCCAAACGGCCTGTTCATCCTCGCTCAGGCGCACTCCTTCGGAGATCGACCGGGTGACGCGGTCCAGGGCGGGGTTCCCAAGCCGGGTCTCGGCGGAAAAGCGGGTGACCTTCACCCCGTTTTGCACCGACTCCCCGGCCGGGTAGTGGTTCTTCCAGGCGTGATGGTCCATGGCCCGGGTGGTGAGCACGCTGACACGGTACCCGCGGAGGGAAAGCTCCTCGGCGGTGAGGCGGGCCAGGCTCTCAGCTCCCCCGATAACCTCCTCCCCGTAGCGGGGGACAACGAAAGCGGGGTGGAAATCGGTGGCTGGTGCTACCGGCAACTGGCTCTCCCGTCACCTTTTGCGGGCCGACGTGACGAAGCCCGCCGGGCCGTCTCCCGGGCAGCCTTCGGGTAGAGCGTTGGTGGAGATCCCGGTGAAACCGGCGAGTTCGAGCGCCTTTTCGACCGCCGCGGGATCGCACCAGGCGGGGGCGGGGCCTCCCAGGGCGTAACGGTGGACCGCCACCGCGATTGCGCCGCCCGCCTGAAGAGCGAGGTACGACCTGCGGGAGAGGCCGACCAGCGCCTCCGGCCTGAGCCAGAAGGCGAGATCGCTCAAGAGCACCGCTTCCAGGCTCTTCTCTTCCACCTGCCAGAGGAAGGAGACGGGGCCGGTTGAAAGCGTTCCGGTGCCTCCGGCGGCGCGGTCGTCCCAACTGGACCCCGGGGATACCTTCAGCACGTTCATGCCGTTTTCTCCCAGCGCGTTCACCAGGCCCACCGGGCACGGGCCCAGGACCGCCACACGGCTTGCTCCCCCGAGCGCTTCTACCACCGCCGAACTCATCGCCCGCGCTTCACCTTCGTGGATAAGCGACCCGGCCAGCCGGCAGAGGTCCTCCTCGGCCGCCTTCGCCCTGGCCCGGGAGGTGATGGCATGCTCGCGCAGGGCCTGAAGCGCCATGGCTACGTGCCGGTTGAACGCGGTCTGCTCCCTCTGCATCGGACCTACGGCAATGCGCGCCCACAGGCGTGCCAGCCTTTTCACCAGCATGACCAGGGGGCGGACAAGACGCTTCTCGGTATCCACGGGGTACGCGGTGGTGACCTCCCAGGCGGAAAAGGCGCGGGTGGCGGCGTAGTCAAGCGCCGGGGCCGGAGGCAGGCCGCCGGACTCCTCCTCGTCAGGGAGGAGTTCGGCCAGGCGCGACTCCACCTCGTGGGTGTAGACACCCGCCTGCCTGCGTTCCTCCACCCTGCGTGCGACATTCTCCTGGAGCGAGGCCGCGTCAACGGAGCCGCCCTCCAACCTGAACTCTCCCAACAACACCTCCGGGATTGTGTAGGCGCCAAACGCTTGAACTGCGATTGGATTATACCCGATACCGCCGGTGGTTGAAACGGAAGGTAACAATAGGGGCCAACGAGAAGGTAAAATAGGAGCAAGTGGGTGCGAAAGCGAGAAGGAGGTCGGTCAGTATTCGGTTCAGTCGAGGTGTAGCCATCGCGATAGCCCTGGCGCTGCTCGGCGCCGCGCTCCTGTCACTCTCCGGGTGCATGGAAAAGACCGTGCTGGTTCCCCGGGTCGAGGGCATGAGCGAGGCCGAAGCGAAAAAGGCGCTGGACGAGGTGGGCCTTGTAGCGGAAGGGGACGTGGCCGCGGCCGGGGGCTGCTTCGTTTGCTACACGGAGCCCCCGGCCGGGAACGAGATAAAGGAGGGATCGCCGGTCCAGTTGGTGATGGCGGTCGAGGTACCGAACCTCACCGGGACAATCGAACCGGAAGCGATAGAGATACTTGGCTCGATGGGCCTCGAGGTGGTGGTCGAGCGAGAGTACGACGAGTCAGTGGCCAATGGGGCGGTGGCGTCGCTCGAGCCCGGCGCCGGCACCGAGTGTTGCCTCTCCTCCCCTGTGAAGCTGATCGTCAGCAGGGGCTCCAAGTTCATTACCTGCCCCGTATGCGTTGGAAAGGGTTGGGTGAATGAGTATTCCAACTGCAACGACAACGGCTTCAAGTGGTGCCGCGACAACGTGCAGGTATCCTGCAAGAACTGTAGTGGCACCGGGAAGATCCTCCGCGAGGACGCTTCCCTCTGACCTGACCACCCGCTTGAGGGCGTCCGTGGCGACAACAGATCCGCGCCTGAGAGACGCGGCTCAAGGGGGGTGGCGCGCCTGGAGAGACGCGGCTCAAGAGCAAGGGGGGATGACCGCTACCGGTGGTCCTGGCTCAACGTTGAGGGCAAGCCCCGGGCGGAAAAGGTAGGGCAACTGCGTATATATATGCTAAAGTGTCGGGCGGTTCAGGGATATGAGAGGGGAGCCGGAGCCGATAGCCTATGAAGATTCTACTTACCGGCAGTAAAGGGCAGCTTGGAACCGATTTCCAGCTGGTGTCCGAGGGCAGGCACCAGGTAGACGGGTACGACCTTGACCTGGACATCACCGACCGGGGGGCGGTGGAGCGCCGCGTGGCCGATGCCGCCCCTGACCTGGTGGTGAACACCGCGGCTTTCACCAACGTGGACGGGGCCGAGTCGGACGAGATCGCCGCCTACCGGGTCAACGCGCTCGGGGCGCAGAACCTGGCGCTGGGCTGCCAGCAGGCGGGCATCCCCCTGCTTCACGTCTCCACCGATTTCGTGTTCAACGGCGATAGCGGCTCGCCGTACACCGAGTTCGACCGCCCGGACCCCAGGGGCGTATACGGGAAGAGCAAGTACGCCGGGGAGTGCTACGTTGCGGGGCTCCTGAACCGGTATTACATCTGCAGGACCTCGTGGCTTTTCGGCGTGGGGGGACACAACTTCGTCAAGACGATGCTCCAGGCGGGCCGCCAGAGGGATAGCGTGCGGGTAGTCGATGACCAGGAGGGGAGCCCCACGTACTCCAGGGACCTGGCCTCGAAGCTCCTGGAGATAATCGAGGGCGGCTCCTACGGCATCTATCACCTGTCCAACTCCGGAAGCTGCACCTGGAACGAGTTTACCAGGGCCATCTTCGAGATCGCCGGCATCAATACCACGGTGCTGCCGGTGTCCACCGCCGAACTCGGCCGGCCGGCGCCCCGCCCCCGCTACTCGGTGATGCGGGGCCTGGCGCTCGAGATGCAGGGCATCGAGCCGATGCGTCATTACCGGGAGGCGACAGAGGAGTTCATCCGGCGGGATCTTCCCGCCTGGGAGGAGCGGGAGGGACAACGTTGAGGTGCCTCCACATCATCCAACGCTACTGGCCCGCCAGGGGCGGCTCGGAGAAGTTCATAGTCGAGATAAGCGAGAGGCTGGCCGCCGACGGGCACCAGGTCACCGTTTTCACAACCGACGCGATCGATATCCAGCACTTCTGGTTGGGCGGTAAGGAGAGGATCGACAGGCCGACCGAAACGCGCAACGGAGTCGAGGTCCACCGCTTCAACGTCCGGAGGTTGCCCAAGCACGCCAGGGCGCTCAAGGTGCTGGAGAAGGTCCCCGGGCTTATGCCCAAGAGCGTCTTCTCCTTCCCGTCACCGCTGGTCCCCGGCATGCTGAGGCAGATACGAGCCGTGGAGGAGTTCGATATAGTCCACGCCACCGCCCTGCCTTACGACTCGATCCTCTACACGGGATACTCAATCGCCAGGAGGCAGGGCATCCCGCTGGTGTTGTCGCCGTTCTTCCACCTCGGGGAGTCCGGCAGTGACGAGGTAAGCCGCTTCTACACACGCCCCCACCAGATGCGGCTGGTCCAGAGCGCCGACAGGGTGCTGGTGCAGACCGATATCGAGAGGGATTTCCTCCTGGAAAGCGGTTTCCCAACTGACCGGACACTGCTGCTCGGCATGGGCATAAACCCCGACGAGCTTGCCGGGGGAAGGGGGGATCGCTTTCGCGAGAAGTACGGGGTCCTCGGGCCGATAATCTGCTACATCGGGCCGAAGACTTACGACAAGGGGACGTTCGACCTGGTAAGGGCGATGGAGATCCTCTGGCGCGGAGGCGACCCGTCCAGCCTGGTTCTCGCCGGCTCCGACATCGAGGACTTCCAGCGCTTCCACCGGGAGCTACCGGAGAAGATACGGTCCAAGTGCCTCACGCTCGACTTCATTCCCGAAGAGGACAAGCTGGACCTGCTAGACGCCTGCGAGTTGCTGGTCCTGCCCTCGCGATCGGACTCGTTCGGGATAGTGTTCCTGGAGGCGTGGTTTTACGGCAAGCCGGTGGTGGGAGCGCGGGCGGGTGGAATACCCGGGCTGGTCAGGGACGGGGTGGACGGCCTCCTGGTGCCGTTCGGTGACCGGAAGGAACTGGCGTTGTCGATCAGGAAACTTCTGTTCGACAGGGAGTACGCGCGCGAGCTCGGCCTGGCCGGGCGGAAGCGGGCGCTGTCCGAGTTTACCTGGGATGAGAAGTACGAGACGGTGAAACGCCTTTACCTCGAGCTTACCGGCGGGGCCGTGCCTGACGCCCCGGTAACCGGTAACGGCGGCGGCGAGACGCCCCCCGCTTGAGGCGCGGCGTGGGCTTTAGCCCGCGTCCGGGGTTAACTACCCCGCCTTGAGCGCGGGCTTTAGCCCGCGTCCGGGTTTGAGCGGAGTCGAGTCCGCATCCGTGGAAGTGGTATCGTTGATAGCAACAGAAAAGGAGTAACCAGTTGCGGAAGGAAGGTGTCAGCGTAGAACAGGTGATGGAAGAGGTCAACAGGGCGGTGGCGGCGCCCCAGACGCTCCTCGCCGACCTGTGGGCCGAGGAGAAGCCGAACGCCCCGAACCTCTCTTTCCTGTACCCTCCCCACTCGAAGTCCCTGGAGGTGAACCTCGACCTGGTGAGCAGGAACTGGGAAGTAGACGGCGACTTCGAGATAACCTCCAGGCGGCGGCTGGCCGGGGGGCTGGCGGTGTCCCTGAAGCGCTTCCTCCGCGGCCTGCTGAGCTGGTACATCAACCCGATCCTCCACCAGGTCAGGAAGTTCAACATGCTGGTGACCCGCACGCTGTATGACCTGAGCAACAACGTCAAGGAGCTTCAGGACCGCGTTTCACATATCGAGAAGCGGGACGAGGAGGAGCGCCTGTTGGCGCTGGAGCAGCGCCTGGAGCGCCTGGAGAACGGGGAGGATGAGTAGTAGTGCCCCTGGAACTCCCGCCGGTAAGTGTCATCGTGCTGAGCTGGAACGGCCTCGAGGTTACCCGCGACTGTCTGAGGACTCTGCTGGGTCGGACGTCTCACCCCAGCTTCGACGTTGTGGTGGTGGATAACGGCAGCACTGATGGTACACTGGAGTACCTTCGGGCCGTCACCGGGATAACCCTCATAGAGAACGGCCGTAACCTCGGCTTCGTGGGGGGCAACAACGTGGGCATCCGGGCCACCGGGGGCGATGTCTTGTTGCTCAACAACGACACCGAGATAATCCAGGACAATTGGCTGGAGCGCATGCAGGAGCTTGCCTACTCCTCGGAGGATATCGGGCTGGTGGGGTGCAGGCTGATGAACGCCAGTGGCAACCTGGTTCACGCGGGCACCTACATGCCGCTGCCCAGCTTCTGGGGCCAGGAGTACCCGGGGAACGAGCGGGACATCGGGCAGTACGCCGACGACCGAGAGGTGGAGGGCGTCATCGCCGCCTGCATGTACATCAAACGTCGGGTCATCGACACGATCGGCCCGCTGGACGAGGAGTTCTTCTCCTACTTCGAGGATACCGACTACTGCCTGAAGGCCGGGCGCGCGGGCTACCGCGTCTTCTGCTGCGGCCGCGCTACCGTGAAGCACCTGGAGAACGCTTCCACCGACCTGAACCGCATGGATTTCTCCGGCACGTTCAAGCAGTCACGGGAGAAGTTCATTGGGAAGTGGAAGGACCACTACGACTCCCTCTACACCCGGAAGCTCACCTGGCGCTCTTTCATCACCACCGGAGGACTGTACTCGCGGGAGAGCAGGAAGCTGCTGTGGGCACTGGACAGGGCGGGGGTGGAGCTGAACCTGGCGTTCCTGGAGGGGGTAGACCGCGCCGGACTGGACGATTTTCGGATTAACGACATGAAGAACCGGGGAGCGGACAGGGACCGCCCACAGGTAGTCTTCGGCCCGCCGGAGACCCTCTCCCTGGCGGACGGCTCTTTCAACATCGCTTACGTGTTCACGGCCTTCGACCGGTTCTCGACCGAAGCGGTGCGGGAGATGAACCGGATGGACGAGGTATGGGTGACCAGCGAGTTCCAGGGAGAGGCCGCCAGGGCGTCCGGTGTGGACCGAGACGTGGTCGTGATGCCCCTGGGCGTCGACCCGGAGTACCTCAACCCGCGGATAGCCGGGTACCCGCTGGCAGAGCGCTTCGCGTTCCTGGCTCCCGTCGACTGGGGGCCCGGCTTCGCGTCCGAGACGTTGCTCCGGGCGTTCACCGACGAGTTCGCGCCAGATGAGAACGTCGTCCTGTTGATGGTGGTTAACTCGCCCGGCGGCGGTATGTATCAGTCCGGCTTGTTTGAGCCGCGTCTCTCAGGCGCGGCTCCGGGCGGCCTTCCCGACCGCCCTCAAGCGGAGGGGACGGGCGGCCTCTCCGACCGCCCTCGAGAGGATTCCGGTCCGGCCCATGTCGAGGAGGCCGTCGAGGCCATGAACCTGACCATGGACAGGGCGCCGGTGGTCTTCGTAATGGACCACGAAATACCGGCTTACCAGGCGGGCAGCCTGTACCGTTCGGTGGATTGCCTGGTGCTCCCGGTAAGGGCGTCGGAGGTGGGCGCCGCCGCGGTGGAGGGGCTCGCCTGCGGCACTCCGGTGATAGCCACCGGCTGGGGTACATACGCCCGGCTGGCGGACGGGAAGTCCCTGTTTCCGATCGACTACCGGCAGGTGCCGTCCCCCGAGGAGGGGTTGAGCTGGGCCGAGCCGGAGTATGGGCATCTAAGAGAACTCATGCGGGCGGTTTCGAGCGGTGACGGCGCCCGGGAGGAGGCGATGCTCGCCTCCCGCCGTATTCGCGCCGAGCTCTCCTGGGACGGCGTTGCTTCGAAGATGGTCGAGAGGCTGGATGGCATCTAATGCCCCGTCTCATAAATACAATGGCATTCGAACGCCGCTGCATCCACACCAGCTTCGTTCCGCTCCCTCGAAGTACTACAGGAGTACGCACTCAGTCGCGCGCCTTGCCGGAGCGGCGCTCAGGCGCTCTCGGTGCATCACCGTACTTATGAGGCGGGACACTAACAAGAACGGTAACGGGGCAACCAAGGGAGCGCGGCCCGGCCGGCTGGCACGCCTGGCGAAGGACCACTGGCCGGTCTTCGTCGTACTGGGGATAATGACCGCCGCCTTCCTGGTGAGGCTGATATACCTCCTGAAGCACACGGAGTACACCGCCGACAGCTACTACTTCCTCATCCTGGCGCGATCCATAAGGGACACTTTCACTTACACCGTCAGGGGCGCCGCGCACGCAAAGTACCTCCCCGGCTATCCCGTAGCGATATGGCTCGGCGGGTACCTCTCGGGCGGCTTGCAGAACGCGGCCAACGTGATAGCCTTGCTCGGCGGCACGCTGACCGCCCTCACCACTTACGGCATAGGCAGGGAGTTGACCAACCGCTGGACCGGCCTGGTTGCCGCCCTCATCGTCGCCTTCGCGCCCACGTTCCTGAAGTGGACGTGCCTTCCCATGACCGAGGGGCTGTTCACGTTCCTGTTCTCGGGCGGGGTCTACCTCCTCGTCACCGGCTGCAAGCGGGCGTCCATGCCGCGGCGGACGCTAGGGGCACTGGCCGGCGGCCTTTGCTTTCTGACCCGGTGGGAGGGAATCCTGTTCCTCCCCCTGATGGTGCTGATCGTGATCATCTTCATAAGGGGCTCCCGGCTCAAGCCGTGGGAGCCCCCGTTGATGCTCGCCCTCTTCGGGGGGCCGATGGGGATATACCTGGTCAGGAACGTCATCGCGACCGGAAGCATGACCGCGTACACCGGTGAGTACGACACCTACACCCCAGGGGTGACGTTCGCCATCCTCAAGCACCGCCTGAAGGTGTACGCGTGGAACGGGACCTCGGACGCCATCTTCTCGGCACTCTTCTACGTGGGGGCGTTGTGGTGCCTCATCCGGAAGAGATGGAAGGTATTTCTCATCGTCGGCGGCTGGTTCGGGCTTTTCGTCGTCTTTCACATGTTCTGGTACTACAGCTACGAGCGCTTTATGGCCCCGGCGGCCCCGGCGGTGGCCCTGATGATCGCCTTCCTGCTGGTGGACCTCGCGACAGGGGCCGGGAAGGTGTTCGGAGGGGAAGGCCCGGTGGTGGCGAGGATGGAGGGCGAGAGGTTCAAGGATGGTACCAGGAGGGCGCTGCTGGCGTCGGCGAGGTGGCTGTCCTGGGCGGCCCTCGCCTGCCTCTTGGTAGTGACGGTGACCCACGGGTTGGTCCGGGCCGACCGGGTCATCGCCGAGAACTACAAGGCGTTCGCCGACGACCACGGCGGCAGGGGCATGGAGGAGGCGGCCCGGTGGCTCGAGCAGAACGCCGGGGGGCAGGCGGTGGCGGTGGATGCCGGCCCGTACTTCTACTGGCTGTACTACCCGGGGGAGGTCCTCTACCTGAGGCCGGTCCCCTGGGACCTGCCGGTGGAGGACCGGGACGTCGCGCACCCCGATGTCCTGGGCAAGCTGTACCAGCGAGGAGTACGATACATAGTGATAGGGCAGACCGAGAAAGGCGTGGATGACGAGCTCAAGATATTCGGTATAGTGGACGACGCGAGGCAACGGGTGAGGGAGGTCGCGCGCTGGGTCAACCACTACGACTACCCCGAGCCGCACGACCTTACCACGGTGCTATTCGAGGTATTGTCACCCAACTGACGAAACATTTTTAGGTGGGGCGGGCCCGGCGAATCGGAGGCACGATTGGCTGACAAAGACACGACAGAGGTCGCTGAGCCGGAGGAGGCCGGCGGGGACAAGACCGGCGTAAGGAGATGGCTTGGCTCCGGGGAGAGGCGTTCCGACAGGGCATTCCTCATCTTCGTGCTGGTGTTGATCGGCGGGTATATCGCTCTCTTTCTCACCCTGTCGCTTCTCCGTTACGCCAACTTCCGGGCCTCATCGCTGGACACGGCGATCTTCAACCAGGTCACCTGGCTGCTGTCGCGGTTCGATGGGGCTACCAGCACTATAAGGGGGATGAACCTCTTCGGCGACCACATGGCGCCGATACTGTTCTTC
>JAHIPE010000052.1 GCA_018894655.1 Actinomycetota bacterium | reverse complement strand
TTCACCCGAGCACCCTGTTTCTTGACTGTCGCGGTCTTCATGCCTTGCTTACCACCGGTAGTGGGCGAACGCCTTGTTAGCCTCGGCCATCCGGTGCAGGTCCTCCTTTTTCTTCACGGAGTAACCGGTGCGGTTTACCGCGTCCAGCACCTCCGCCGCCAACCTCTCTGCCATCGTCTTCTCCCTGCGTATACGCGAGAAAGCAACTATCCACCGCACCGCGAGAGTCCAGCTGCGCCGAGTCTTTACCTCGACCGGCACCTGGTACGTCGCTCCACCGACGCGGCGTGACCTGACTTCGAGAAGCGGCCTGACGTTGTCCACCGCCTTCTGGAAGATACCCACCGGGTCCACGCCTTCCCCCTCGCCCACGATGTTCAGCGCCCCGTAGACCACTTGCTCCGCCTTACTCTTCTTGCCTTTTATCATCACCTTGTTAATAAACTGAGTCACCAGGACACTGTTATACACGGGGTCTGGCTCTACGCTTCTCTTGGAAACCGGTCCTTTACGAGGCATCTATAAGCCCTCCGTGCCGCCTACCTGTTCTTCTTGGTACCGTACTTGGACCTGCTCTGAGCGCGGTCCTCCACTCCCGCGGTGTCCAGCGCGCCGCGGACGATCTTGTATCGGACGCCGGGCAGGTCCTTCACCCTGCCGCCTCTTATCAGGACAATCGAGTGCTCCTGGAGGTTATGGCCGATGCCGGGCACATAGGCGGTTACCTCGATTCCGTTGGTCAACCGCACCCGGCATATCTTGCGCAACGCGGAGTTCGGCTTCTTGGGGGTGGACGTCTTCACCTGTGTGCAAACGCCCCGCTTCTGCGGGCAGTTCTGCAGGGCGGGAGCAGCAGTCTTCTGCACCTTCCGCTTCCTGCCTTTTCTCACCAACTGGTTTATAGTCGGCACTACCAGCCTCCTCTTGTACCCGCCGGGACGCTCCCGCCGCTGTCGGGGTTAGTAAACACGAAAAACGGCGCCCCCGCGCCGAAAGGTGAATGTACCATCACTTCCCGGTGGTGTCAACTTCCTCTTCGGCTTTCTTCTCGTCCGGGTCTTCCCCCGTAATCCCCTTGAGGATACTCATCGCGTCCAGCGCGGAGTCAAACTCGGGTAGCGGCTCTCCGGTATAGAGCGGCTCCCACTCCTCGCCCATCGGCTTTACCTTGATGCTGCGGTACTGCCCCGTCCCCGAGCCGGTGGGCACCAACTTGCCGAGTATGACGTTTTCCTTGAGGCCCTCCAGGTTATCCACCTTTCCGGAGAGCGCCGCGTCGGTCAGCACCCGGGTGGTCTCCTGGAACGAGGCCGCCGAGAGAAACGAGTCTGTGGCCAGGCTGGCCTTGGTTATGCCCATGAGCATCTCCTTGAACTTGGGCGGCTCGCCGCCCTCCTCCACCACCCTGTTGCTCTCTTCCTCGAACCTCATGTATTCCACGGGCTGCCCGGGAAGGAAATCGGAGTCGCCGGGCTCGGTAACCGACACCCTCTTGAGCATCTGTCTCACCACTACCTCGACGTGCTTGTCGTGTATATCGACCCCCTGGTCCTTGTACACCTTCTGGACCTCCTCGACCAGGTATCTCTGCACCGCCGCCCTATCTACTATCTCCAGCAGGCGCTTGGGGTCCGCCGACCCCTCGGTAATCCGCTGCCCGGCGGAGACCTCGTCGCCGTCCTTTACCCGCAGCTTGAGGGCGGTGGATATCTCGTACTCGTAGTCCTTGGGCACCATCTTGCCGCTCTCGTCGAGCTGCTCGCCGTGGAGTGTAACGGCATGCCTCTCCCTCTCCTTGTCTGTGCTGATCTCCACCGTGCCTCGGCTGTCGAATAGCTCCGCCTCACCCTTGGGCTTACGGGCCTCGAACAGCTCCACCACGCGGGGAAGGCCGTGGGTAATATCACGCCCGGCGCCGGTGTAGACACCCCCGAAGTGGAACGTTCTCATGGTAAGCTGGGTGCCCGGTTCCCCGATGGACTGCGCCGCGATAATACCGACGGCCTCACCAATAGGAACCTTCCCCCCGGTAGCCAGGTTACGCCCGAAGCACGCCGCGCAGACGCCCTGCCGGGCGTGGCAGGTAAGGACCGACCTCACCAGGACCTCATCGATCCCCGCGTCGACCAGCATGCTCGCGGCATTCTTGTCGATATCCTCGTTCGCCCCCAGTATCTTCTTGCGCTTGGCCTTGACCGGCTCAAGGGTGTTGCGCCCTATGAGGCTCTGGTTTATCTCGCCTTCCACCAGAACGGGAACGGTTATCCCCCGGTCGGTGCCGCAGTCCTCCTCTCGCACTATTACGTCCTGGTTCACGTCCACCAGGCGTCGGGTCAAGTACCCCGAGTCCGCGGTCCTTAGCGCCGTGTCGGCAAGCCCCTTGCGCGCGCCGTGGGTGCTTATGAAGTACTCCAGGACGGAAAGCCCCTGCCGGAAGTTCGAGGTTATGGGGACACTGATTATCTCGCCCTTGGGGTTCTCCACCAGGCCCTTCATCCCCGCCAGCTGCTTGATCTGTTTGAGGTCGCCCCTGGCCCCCGACCGGGCCATCATATAGATGGGGTTGAGCTTGTCGAAGTTCTCCTCCATCTTCATCGCCACCTCATCGGTGGCCTCGTGCCACACGTCCACTATACGGTTGTGCCGCTCCTCCTCGGTGTAGAAGCCGCCGGCGAACTCTTCATCGATCTTCTTGACCTTCACCTCCGCTTTCTCGATTATCCGGGGCTTCTCCGTCGGGACATCCAAATCGCCTATCCCGATGGTCATGCCGGCTCTGGTGGCGTAATGGAAACCTATCTCCTTGATGTTATCCAGAATCTCGCTTATAACATCCGAGTCATAATCAGCGGCCACCTGCTCGACTATCTCCGCTATCTCCTTCTTGCCCAGAGGCCTATTCTGGTAAGGAAAGCCGTCGGGCAGGGCACGATTGAACAGTATCCTCCCCGGGGAGGTCTCCACTAGCTCGCCGTTCATCCTGACCTTTACCTTGGCCTGCAGGTCTACCCTGTCGAACTCGTACGCCAGTATCGCCTCATCCGTGCCCGAGAAAATCTTGCCCTCGCCCCGCGCTTCGTCTCTCAACACGCTCAGGTAGTAGCAGCCCATGACTATATCCTGCGTCGGGCTCACAATCGGCCTTCCGTGCGCCGGGGACAGTATGTTATGCGAAGAGAGCATCAGGATGCGTGCCTCGGCCTGCGCCTCCGAGGAGAGCGGGAGGTGGACCGCCATCTGGTCACCGTCAAAGTCCGCGTTGAAAGCGCTGCATACAAGGGGGTGGATGCGTATCGCCTTGCCCTCCACCAACTGCGGCTCGAACGCCTGGATGCCAAGCCGGTGCAGCGTGGGGGCCCTGTTTAGCATGACCGGGTGCTCCTGGATGACCTTCTCCAGCACGTCCCACACCACCGGCACCATCCTGTCGATCATCCTCTTGGCGCCCTTGATGTTGTGAGCGAAGCCCAAATCAACCAATCGCTTCATCACGAACGGCTTGAACAGCTCCAGGGCCATCTGCTTGGGCAGCCCACACTGGTGTAGTTCCAGCTCGGGGCCCACCACGATAACCGACCTGCCGGAGTAGTCAACCCTCTTGCCTAGGAGGTTCTGTCGGAACCGCCCCTGCTTTCCTTTCAGCATGTCGGAAAGCGACTTCAGGGGCCGGTTTCCCGGCCCGGTTACCGGCCTGCCCCGCCGTCCGTTGTCGAACAGGGCGTCCACCGCCTCCTGCAGCATCCGCTTCTCGTTGTTCACGATTATCTCCGGCGCGCCCAGATCTAGAAGCCTCTTGAGCCGGTTGTTGCGGTTGATGACCCGGCGATAGAGATCGTTTAAGTCCGAGGTTGCGAAGCGGCCGCCGTCGAGTTGCACCATGGGCCGCAGGTCCGGGGGTATGACCGGGATAACGTCCAGTATCATCGCCTCGGGCTTGTTGTCGGTGCTAAGGAATGCGGAGACCACTTTGAGCCTCTTGGTAGCCTTGTTCCGCTTCTGTCCCTTGGAGCTCCGGATTGTCTCCCTCAGCTCCTCGCCCTCTTTCTTGAGGTCAAGGTTGAGGAGCAACTCCCGCACCGTCTCCGCTCCCATGCCACCACGGAAGTACTCACCGTACCGCTCGCGCAGGTCCCTGAACTTCTGGTCCTCGTCTATGAGCTGCTTGGCCTCCAGGCCTTTGAACTCCTCGAACAGCCCCCTGAGGTACTCCTTCTGGATCTCCAGTTGCTCGAGGTTCTCCTCTTTCTCCTTCTCCAGGGACTCCTTGAGCTTCTTGACCTTCTTGTCGTATGCTGTTTTCTCCTTGTGGATCTTAGCCCCGTAGCGCTTCTCGGTGTCGGCGATACGCTCGTCCTTGGTCTTGGGGTTCTCGGCGGACTTCTTCTTGAGTTCCCTCTTGATGGCGTTGCACTTCTTGGTCCGCTCCGCCTCCAGCTCAGCAACCCGTTTGTCCAGCTCCTTCTCCTCCTCGGCCTTCCGGTCGCACAGCTCGTCATCCATCTCCCGGTGGCTCTCCTCGAGCTCCTTCTCCAACTCCGCTAACTCCTCCTCGAGACGATCGCCTAGCATCTTCAGGTCCTTCTCGCGCTTCTCCTCCTTCACGTCGATCACGATGTAGGAGGCGAAGTAAAGTACCCTCTCCAGGCTCTTGGAGGAGAGGTCCAGGAGATACCCCATGCGGGATGGCACACCCTTGAAGAACCAGATGTGGGATACCGAGGCGGCAAGCTCGATATGGCCCATTCGCTCCCTGCGGACCTTGGATCGCGTCACTTCGACGCCGCACCTCTCGCATATCATTCCCTTGAACCGCACCCGCTTCTTGTACTTCCCGCAGGAGCACTCCCAGTCACGGGTCGGCCCAAAGATCCTCTCGCAGAAGAGGCCCTCCTTCTCCGGCTTGAGGGTACGGTAGTTGATCGTCTCCGGTTTCTTGACCTCGCCGTTGGACCAGTTCCGAATCTGTTTCGCGTTGGCCAGACCGATCTTCAGGCTCTTGAATTCATTTACGTCCAGCAACAAGTACCTCCTCAAGAAGTCCCCGGCACCCTCGTCCTCCTCGGTGCCGGCGATCGGCTAGTTGGATCGTAGGTCCAGGCCCAGCTCCTCGGCGGTCCGGAAGACGTCTTCCTCCGCTTCCTGAATCTCTATCGGCTTTCCACCTTCGGACAGGACCTCGATATCGAGGCCCAGTGACTGCATCTCCTTGATCAGAACCTTGAACGACTCCGGTATGCCCGGCTCCGGTATGTTCTCGCCCTTGACTATCGCCTCGTAGACCTTGACCCTGCCCACAACGTCGTCGCTCTTGACGGTCAGCAGTTCCTGGAGGGCGTAAGCGGCCCCGTAGGCCTCCAGCGCCCAGACCTCCATCTCCCCGAACCGCTGGCCCCCGAACTGTGCCTTGCCCCCCAGCGGCTGCTGGGTCACCAGCGAGTAGGGGCCGGTCGAGCGGGCGTGTATCTTGTCGTCCACCAGGTGAATGAGCTTCAGTATGTATATGTAACCTACGGTTACTTCGTTCTCGAACGGGCGGCCGGTCCGGCCGTCATACAGGCGGGCTTTGCCGGTGGCGGGAAGTCCCGCTTTCTTGAGGGTCTTAATAATCTCTTCCTCGGTAGCGCCGTCGAAGACCGGCGTCGTCACATAGTCGGGCCCCTCGCCGTTGAACCCCGCGTGGGCCGCCCATCCCAGGTGTGTCTCCAGTATCTGCCCGATGTTCATGCGGGAGGGAACCCCCAGGGGGTTTAGCACCATATCCACCGGGGTCCCGTCCCCCAGGAACGGCATATCCTCGATAGGCAACACCTTGGCGATTACCCCCTTGTTGCCGTGGCGTCCCGCCAGCTTGTCCCCCTCCTTTATCTTTCGCCGCTCGGCGACGTTCACCCTGACAAGCTGGTTGACGCCGGGAGCTAGCTCGTCGCCGTCCTCGCGGGAGAACTCCTTGACGTCTATCACCTTCCCGGACTCACCGTGGGGGACCTTCAGTGACGTGTCCCTTACCTCGCGCGCCTTCTCACCGAAGATCGCCCTGAGCAGCTTCTCCTCGGCAGTGAGCTCGGTCTCACCCTTGGGGGTCACCTTCCCCACCAGGACGTCACCCGCCTCGACCTTGGCCCCTACACGGATGACCCCTACCTCGTCCAGGTCCACCAGTACCTCCTCCTGGACGTTGGGGATGTCGGAGGTTATCTCCTCGTTACCCAGCTTGGTGCCGCGGGCCTCGACCTCGTGCTCCTCGATGTGTATGGAAGTGAGCACATCGCCCGTGACAAGCCTCTCGCTGACCACGATGGCATCCTCGAAGTTGTACCCCTCCCAGGGCATGAACGCCACCAGTATGTTCCGGCCGAGGGCCAGTTCGCCCTCGTCGGTGCTGGGCCCGTCGGCTATCACCTGGCCCTTGCTCACCTGCTCCCCCACATTCACGATGGGGCGCTGGTTCACGCAGGTGCCCTGGTTTGAGCGCCTGAACTTGTGGAGTTTGTAAGTCTCCTTCTTGCCGTTCCTGGCCTTTACCTCGATGGTTTCCGCGTCAACGTAGGTCACCTTGCCCGCGGCCTTGCTGGAAACCACGTCACCGGTGTCCTTGGCGGCGCGGAACTCCATCCCGGTGGCCACCAGAGGGGCATCGGGCCTGATCAGCGGCACCGCCTGGCGCTGCATGTTCGACCCCATGAGCGCCCTGTTGGCGTCGTCATGCTCCAGGAACGGTATGAGGGCGGTGGCGACGCTAACCGTCTGGCGGGGGGACACGTCCACATAGTCGACCAGCTTCGGGTCCACCGTTGAGACCTCTTCCTCCAGCTTGGGGGCGCGGCACAGGACGCGTTCGTTCTTGAACCTGCCCTTCTTGGTCAGAGGCTCATTGGCCTGCGCGATAATAAACTGGTCCTCCTCGTCGGCGGTCAGGTATACGATCTCGTCTGTAACAATCCCCTTCTTGACCTCCCGGTAGGGTGTCGTCAGGAAACCGAACTCGTTTATCCTGGCGTACGTCGACAGGTTGCCGATAAGCCCGATGTTGGGGCCCTCCGGCGTCTCGATAGGGCACATCCGCCCGTAGTGCGAGGGGTGCACGTCCCTGACCTCGAAGCCAGCCCGCTCCCTGGACAGCCCGCCCGGCCCCAGGGCGGAGAGCCTCCTCTTGTGGGTCAATCCCGCAAGCGGGTTCGTCTGATCCATGAACTGCGATAACTGGCTGGACCCGAAAAACTCCTTTATCGACGCCACCACCGGCCTTATGTTGATAAGGGTCTGTGGGGTTATGGAGTCGACATCCTGGGTGGTCATCCTCTCGCGCACAACACGCTCCATGCGGGAGAGCCCTATCCGTACCTGGTTCTGTACCAGTTCGCCCACGGTGCGGACCCTCCGGTTCCCGAAGTGGTCTATATCGTCGATGGTGCCGCCCTTCCTCTCGTGGAGGTTCACGATGTAGCGGACCGACTCCAGGATGTCCTCCCGGGTGAGGATCGTCACGTCCATGGGGGTATCAAGCCCGAGCTTCTTGTTGAGCTTGTACCTGCCCACCCGTGCCAGGTCGTAGCGGCGCTCGTTGAAGAAGAGGTTGTCCAGAAGCCCCTGGGCGCTCTCAACCGTGGGCGGCTCGCCGGGGCGCAGCTTTCGGTAGATGTCTACGAGTGCCTCTTCCTGGGTCGTGGTGTGGTCCTTCTCTATGGTGCTCTTTATGCACGCCGCGTTCTCGAAGATCTCCAGGAGTTTCTCGTGGTCACCAAATCCCAGCGCCTGGAGCATGGCGGTTACCGGCTGCTTTCTCTTGCGGTCTATCCGGACTCCCAGGGTCTCCTTCTTGTCTATCTCCAGTTCCAGCCATGCCCCCCGGGATGGTATTATCTTGCCGTTGTGGAGTATCCGGTTGGTATCCTTATCGACCTCCACGTCGAAGTATACGCCGGGTGAACGGACCAGTTGGCTCACAACCACCCGCTCCGTTCCGTTGAAGATGAACGTCCCCTTATCGGTCATCAGCGGAAAGTCGCCCATGAAGACGGACTGTTCCTTGATCTCCCCCGTGTTCCTGTTGATGAGCCTGACGTCCACGAACAGCGGCGCGGAGTAGTTCATATCCTTCTCTTTGCACTCCTCTACGTCGAACTTGGGATCACCGAAGGTGTGGTCGCCGAACTCGACCGCCATTGTCCCGGTGAAGTCCTCGATCGGAGATACATCCCTGAATATACTGGCGAGCCCGTCCTTCTTGAAACACTTGAACGATTCTTTCTGAATCGAGATCAGGTCCGGGATCTCTAGTACCTCAGGGATCTTGGCAAAAGAGGTTCGTTCACGCTTTCCTTTAAGTGCAACAGGCAAAATAATCCCCCCCTATCGGTCAACATAAATGGCGATAGCCGGCTAATACACTAACCTCTCGCGGAAAAATGACCTACATATTACGCAAACGCTTAAAGTACCACTGATAGCTTGGGACGTCAATACGTATTTGGCCTTTTTTCATAACCGGGCTGGTGCCGGGTTTCCTTCGCTGGCGGAGGGCCGGCGGTAACACGCTTTCAAATATGTGACAAAAACAGTGGGGTCAGGCCTTAGAGCACACGCCAAAGAATGAATTGATCGCGAGAAGACCCCTCCGGCCAAACAAGAACCGGTGAGACATACTGTTGTAGACTTCTCGCTGTCCGAGAGGTTCCTTGAGGATCTTGGCCTACCGCGCATAGAGGAGGACATCGCGGTAGGCTCCGTGGAACGGCTCGACCAGGTACGGCGGATGGTTTCGGGGCTCGAGGCCGTTCTCGAGAACAAGAAATGGGGTCTTAAATCTTACCTTTTATACCTACAACACAAGGTGGGTACTGAGAAAAGCAACATTTTGAGACCTGACTGACCCCGGATTTTGCTTTTTCACTTCAGCTCTACCTCGGCGCCGGCATCCTCGAGCTGCTTTTTAATCTTCTCCGCCTCGTCCTTGTTCAAGCCTTCCCTAACCGGCTTGGGCACTTCCTCTACCAGGGCCTTCGCCTCCTTCAAGCCGAGGCTGGTCACCGCCCTGACCTCTTTGATAACCGGGATCTTCTTGGTGCCCCATGAGATCAGCACCACGTCGAACTGGGTCTTCTCCTCCTCCTCCTCGGCTCCCTCTTCAGCAGCCGGCGCTCCCGCCGCAACGGCTACCGGCGCGGCCGCGCTCACGCCGAACTCCTCTTCGGCAAGCTCAATGAACTCGGATAGCTCGAGCACCGTCCAGGACTTCATGGCTTCGACAGCCTTCTTCGGAGTCAGTTTCTCGGCCAAAACGATCACCTCTCCTGCTTATCAGTAGCTTCCTCTCCCTCCCCGGGACTCTCCTCCCCGGAAGGGCCACTCTCGTCTTTCTGCTCACTCTCCGCACCGCCCGAAGCCTCGTCTTCGTCCTTCGCCCCGGATCCTTCATCTGCTGAGTCCGGTTGGGTTTCGGCTGAGCCCGGCTCCTTCTCTTTCTTCTCGACAACTGCCGCCAGGACCCCCAGCATCTTCCTTATCGGCCCGGCACAGACACCGACAAGCCCCGAGAGGGGAGCCGCCACCTGTCCCACAACACGGGCGAGCATTACATCCCTCGGCGGCAGGGTGGCCAGCTTCGCCGCCTGCTCGGCGGTTATTGTCGTTCCCTGGAACACTCCCCCCATTATGAACAGCTCGTCATGCCCCAGGGAGAACTTCTTTATCACCTTCGCCACCGGCACCATGTCGTCGTTGGTGAACACTACCGCGATCGGGCCGTCGATCAAGGGGGTGATCTCCTCCCGCGGCGTATCCGCCAGGGCCAGGCGGGTGAGCGTGTTCTTGAGAACGCGCAACTCGGCGTTGTTGTCCTTGATCTCGACCCGAAGCTGATTCGCCGCGGCGACCCTGAGCCCCCTGTACTTCAGCACCAGCAAGGAGTCGGCCTCCTCAAACCACTTCCGAATCTGCTTTACTCTTTCTTTCTTCTCTTTGCTCGGCACCTCGCGCTACCTCCAAGAGAAAAGGCCTCCTGTCGAGGCCTTCTTCCATCGCCTCGGCAGGTAATGTTTAAGCCGTTTGGCACCTGCTGTCTGTGGCATCCTGTCTTTAGCTTTTTCCCGCCTCTCGAGCGGGGCGCCGCTCGCGGCGCCCCCAGACTCTAGCAGACGGGGTGGCCGCTGTCAAAATCAGGTAGCGGCACCTTCGGGGATTATGTCCCTGGTAACCGACGTGTCCACCGGAACCGGGGGGCTCATGGTACCGGAGAACGTAATGCTACTCAGGTAGCGCCCCTTGGCGGCGGCAGGTCTCGCCCTGATGAGCTCCTCCAACACTGCCTGGTAGTTCTCCAGCAGTTCCTCCACCTCAAACGATACCTTGCCCAGCACCAGGTGCACGTTGGCCTGCTTGTCTACCCGGTACTCGATCTTGCCCCCCTTGGCATCCCGGACCGCCCTCTCGATATCGAACGTCACCGTGCCGCTCTTAGGGTTCGGCATCAACCCGCGCGGGCCGAGCGTCTTCCCCAGTTTTCCCACCATGCTCATCACGTCAGGAGTGGCGATGGCGGCGTCAAAGTCAGTCCAGCCCCCCTTTACCTTCTCCACCAGATCCTCGCCACCCACGTAGTCGGCCCCAGCTTCTTCCGCCTCGGTGGCTTTCTCCCCCACCGCGAACACCGCGATAGTCATCTCCTTGCCGGTCCCGCAGGGCAGGATCACTGTTCCCCTCACCATCTGGTCGGCGCGGCGGGGGTCGACCCCCAGCCGGATGGCGGCCTCGAACGTCTCATCGAAACCGGTAGCGGAGAACTCCTTGACCAGTTTCACCGCCTCATACGGCGTATAGAGCTTTCTTGGCTCCATCTTCTCGAGGCTCTCCCGGTACCGGCGGCTCCCTTTCTTCAACTCGCCACCCCTTCCCCTGAGACATCACCCTCCGGCTCCCGCCCGTCGCCGGGCTCGATCTTGTCCACCACGTCCAGCCCCATGCTGTGCGCGGTCCCTTCGATTATCCTGGTGGCGGCGTCCAGGTCCCGGGTATTGAGGTCTGGCATCTTCGTCCTGGCGATATCCCGCACCTTGTCCCTGAGTATTACCCCACACCGTTCCCTGTTGGGCTCGCCGCTTCCCTTCTCCAGTTTCGCGGCCTCCAGCAGCAACCTCGCCGCCGGGGGGGTCTTGGTAATGAACTTGAAGGACCGGTCCTCGAATATGGTAATCTCCACCGGCACTATCTGGCCCAGCTTATCCATCGTCTGCGCGTTGTACGCCTTGCAGAACTCCATGATATTCACCCCGTGCTGACCCAGCGCCGGGCCCACCGGGGGGGCCGGATTCGCCTGGCCGGCGGGTATCTGCAGCTTGATTACCGTCATGACTCTCTTTGCCAACTCCCGCTCCCTCCTACAGTTTCAGTACCTGTTCGAACGTTAGCTCCACCGGCGTCTCCCGCCCGAATATCGAAACCAGGACCTTTAGCTTACTCTGATCCAGGCTCACCTCGCTAATGACGCCGGTGAAATCGGCGAATGGGCCCTCCACTACCTTGACCCCCTCGCCCTCGGCGAACTCCGCGGAAACCTTGGGCCTCTCCGCTTTCTGCCTGGCGAGAACCCGGTCCACCTCATCGTCAGGTATGGGGACCGGGCGGGCCGATGTCCCCACGAAACCGGTGACACCGGGGGTGTTCCTTACCACGTACCAGGAGTCGTCATCGAGGTTCATGTGGATCAGGATGTACCCCGGTAAGAGCTTCTTCTGGATGAGTTGTTTCTTGCCCGACTTGTACTCCAGCACGTTCTCGACCGGCACCACTACGTCAAATATCCTGTCCTTCATGTGCATGGAGTCAATGCGGTGTTCCAGATTGTTCTTGACCTTGTTCTCGTACCCTGAATAGGTATGTACTACGTACCACCTCTCGTTTGTCCGTGTCATATTCCTTTAAAGGCACCTTTCTTGACTTGACTCCTGCAACTCACCGGAACCGGGCGCATCTTGTGCCCGGCGCCGGACATCAGGTGATGATAAGCGCCAGCAACTTGGATAGTACCAGGTCGAGGACGAGTATAAACGTCGTAACGACCGTGACGGTTATCAGTACAACCATGGTGTAGTTTACTACTTCCTCCTTGCTGGGCCATATGACCTTCTTCATCTCTATCCGGACGTCCTTCAGGAACTGGACGACCGTGGTCCAGAAGCGCTTCTTCTCGCCCTTCTTCCGTTCCGCCGCCTTCTTCTTCTGTGCGGCGGCCCTCTTCTTCTGGGCCGACTTCTTGCTCTTCTCCTGTACTCTCCTGAGCTGCCTGTTTACCATCCCTCGCCTTTTCCTCCGGCTCCAGTGACCAGCCTCTTATCCTGTGTGGCAGGCCCGGAGGGACTCGAACCCCCAACCTCCGGTTTTGGAGACCGGCGCTCTTCCAGTTGAGCTACGGGCCTGCGCCTTGCCTCGAATCCTACCTCGTCTCACGGTGCAGGGTGTGCTTCCTGCACCACCTGCAGTACTTCTTCATCTCCAGGCGTTCCGGATCGTTGGTCTTGTTCTTTTTGGTCGAGTAGTTCCTTCGCTTGCACTCGGTGCAAGCCATTGTCGCTATTACCCTCATTTCTCTATCCTGATAACCCTTCCCGCCCCAACGGTCCTGCCACCCTCACGGATGGCGAAGCGCAGGCCCTCGACCATCGCGATAGGGGTAATGAGCTCAACATCCATCTCGGTGTTGTCGCCGGGCATCACCAT
>JAHIPE010000051.1 GCA_018894655.1 Actinomycetota bacterium | reverse complement strand
TACACCGTTGACCCGGAGCGCTGCCTGCAGATAACCAAGGGCAAGTGCGGCAAGGAGGGCCCCGCCTGCGCCGAGGCGTGCTCGGCCGACGCGGTGGACTTCGAGCAGACCGACGAGATGGTCGATATCGAGATAGGGACCATCATCGTAGCCACCGGCTACGACGTTTTCGACGCCGCCAAGAAGCCGGAGTACAGTTACAAGGACAACGATAACGTGATAACCGGGCTGGAGTTCGAGCGCCTGGTGTCCGCCTCGGGCCCCACCGGGGGCAAGGTTCTCCTGGGCCGGGACAAGAAAGGCGAAGGCGGCTGGGAGCCTTCGAGGGTCGCGTTCATACACTGCGTGGGCTCCCGCGACGAGTCGGTAGGCAACGAGTACTGCTCCCGGGTGTGCTGCATGTACCTGGCCAAGCAGGCCCACCTCATCAGGGATAAGCTGCCCGACGCGGAGATCAACGTCTTCTACATGGACGTGCGCGCGTTCGGCAAGGGCTTCGAGGAGTTCTACGACCGCGTGCGGCGGGAGGGCGTTCGCTACATCCGTGGCAACCCTTCGGAGATATACCGCAAGGGCGACGACGACCACACGATGATAATCGAGGTGGAGGACACGCTTACCGGGACCCCGCTGGAGAGCGAGGCGGACCTGGTGGTGCTGGGTGTCGGCCTGGAGCCGCGAAGGGACAACAGGGAGATAATCGACCTCTTCAAGCTCTCCCAGTCCACCGATGGGTTTTACATGGAGGCACACCCCAAGCTTCGCCCGGTGGACACCGCCTCCGACGGCATATACCTGGCCGGCTGCTGCCAGGGGCCCAAGGATATCCCCGACACCGTCGCCCAGGCCAAGGCAGCGTCGTCGAGCGCGCTCATCCTCATGGCCTCGGGCAGGGTCAAGGTCGAGGCCCAGGTCTCGGTGGTGAACCCGGACGAGTGCCGGGGCTGCGGCTTTTGCGTTGATGTCTGCCCGTTTGGCGCCATCGAACTGGTGGAGCAGAACCGGATGGGCAACATAGTCCAGGTCGCGGAGGTAAACGAGGCCCTCTGCAAGGGCTGCGGGAGCTGTGCCGCCGCCTGCCTGTCGGGGGCTGTCCAGCCCAGGTCGTACAAGGATGAGCAGATACTGCCTCAGATCGCTGTGCTGGGAGTGAAGATCTAATGAGCGAAGAGTTCGAGCCCAACATAGTCGCGTTCCTGTGCAACTGGTGTTCTTACGCCGGGGCGGACCTGGCGGGGACCTCCAGGATGCACTACCTGCCTAACGTGAAGATAATCAGGGTGATGTGCTCTGGTAGGGTGAACCCGCTGTTCCTGGTCAACGCCCTCCAGCAGGGAGCGGACGGGGTGCTCATATCCGGCTGCCATCCAGGTGACTGCCACTACCTCGAGGGCAACTTTTTCGCCCGCCGCCGCTTCACGCTCATGCGTAACCTGATGGAGCACGTAGGGGTTGACCCGGGCCGCGTCAACATGAGCTGGGTCTCCGCGTCCGAGGGCGCCAAGTTCCAGGACGTGGTCGCCGAGGTGGTCGAAAAGGCGAAGGAAGCCGGCCCAATGGATCAATTCAGGCGGAGGCAGTTAAATTGGTAGATAACAAGACGTTACAAAACAAGGCCAGGGAGGTCATCTCCCGTGATGACGTGCGGCGCCTCATCGGCTGGAAGCGCGGCACCTTCGGGTTCGAGGCCGCGCCCGCGGTCATCAAGGACCCCTCCGGGGCGGACGATCTCATCTTCGACGCGACGTGCGTGAACAACCTCGCCTCGTTCATAACGCTGGAGGAGAAGCCGCCGGTGCCCCGTGGCGAGGAGCCCGACACCCGCAAGACCGCGATCATGGTGAAAGGTTGCGACTCCCGGGCTATCGTGCTGCAGTTGGTCGAGAAGGCATACGAGCGCGACGATGTGATCGTGCTGGGCATCCCCTGCAGCGGGGTCATCGACCGCCGTAAGGCCAGGGAGATGTTCGGTGACGTAGCAGGCGCGGTGGAGGCGACCTGCGAGGGCGACAAGCTGGTGTGTGAGGTCGGCGGCGAGAAGAAGGAGGTCGACCGCAAGGAACTGGTCATGGACAAGTGCCTCCGCTGCCGGTACCCCAACCCGGTGATCTCGGACGAGTTGCTGGGCGACGAGGTGGAGAAGTTCGCCGATGACGACTTCTCCGACGTTGCGGAGTTCGCCAAGAAGTCCCCGGCGGACAAGTGGGCGTTCTGGGACGAGCAGTTCTCAAAGTGCGTCCGCTGCTACTCCTGCCGCAGCGTTTGCCCCATGTGCTACTGCGTGGAGTGCGTTGTCACCAACCTCCGGCCGCAGTGGACCCGCCGCTCAACCGACATCAGCGAGAACACCGCCTACCACCTCCAGCGGGCGTGGCACCTGTCAGGGCGCTGCATAGAGTGCAACGAGTGCGAGCGGGTATGCCCGGTGGATATCCCGATAATGACGCTGAACCGCAGGATGACCCGGGACGTGAAAGAGCTATTCGACTACGAGCCGGGTGTGGACGTGGAGACGGAGCCGCTTCTGGCCAGTTTCAATCCGCAGGACCCCGAAGAGTTCATAATGTAGGTGGGTGACCGATGGGAGATTTCAAGTTCGCGAGAGAGAAGATGGCCGATGTGCTCTCCGGCCTGGGGGAGTACCAGGTACTCGCCCCCCTGATGACCGGCGGCGTGGTCCGGTTCAGGGAGGTCGAGGAGTCGGATGTGCCGGTCGGCGAGCGAGGCCGGTACGACAATACCGTTGTACCGCCGAAGGAACTCATGTTCCCCGAGACCGAGACCCTGTTTCGGTACCAGTTGGGGGGCACCGACATCAACGTCTCCGAGCCGGAGGGCGACACCGGGCGGGTTGTGATCGGTATAAGGCCGTGCGACGCGCAGGCGTTCGCGATAGTGGACAGGGTCTTCGGCTGGGACTACCCCGACCCTTACTATCAGAAGCGGCGTGAGAACACCACGCTGGTGGGGCTCGCCTGCGACGAGCCCTGCTCCAACTGCTTCTGCCCCTCGGTGGGCGGAGGCCCGGCGTCCGAGGAGTACCTGGACGCCATCATGTACAACCTTGACGACACGTTCTACCTGAAGACGATCACCAAGAAGGGCGAGGAACTGGCCAGGGTGCTCTCCGGCGTGCTGCAGGAGGCCGGTGACGCGGAGAAGAAGGCGGCGGAGAAGCAGGCCGAGGAGGCGACCTCCAGGATAGTACGCTCAATCGATACCGACGGGATACCGGAGAAGTTGCCCTCCCTGTACGGCCATCCTTTCTGGGAGCAGTTCTCGGACCGCTGCCTGGGGTGCGGGATCTGCACGTACCTGTGCCCGACCTGCCACTGCTTCGACATACAGGACGAGGTGGAGCACTTCGACGGCAGGCGCGCGCGCATGTGGGACACCTGCATGTTCAAGGAGTACTCCCTCCACGCGTCGGGCCACAACCCGCGCCCGACCCGCAAGGAGCGCACCCGTAACCGAATAAGCCACAAGTACTCCTACTTCCCTCTGAACTTCGACGTCATCGCCTGCGTCGGCTGTGGGCGCTGCATCAACTACTGTCCGGTCAACATCGACATCCTGGACGTTCTCGAAAAGTCCAGGGAGGCGGAGGTCAAGGAGGAAAAGCCGGCATGATGGACGAAAGCAACCCCTACCTTCCCTATACGGTAAAGATCGAGGATGCCTGGTACGAGACCCCGGGCGAGAGGGCCATCAAGACCTTCAAGGTCAACTTCACTGACGAGAAGGTCTGGGACGCCTGGAGCCACGAGCCCGGGCAGTGCGCCATGGTGGGACTCCTGGGGGTCGGCGAGTCCATGTTCTGCATATCGTCCTCCCCCACCGAGAAGGGATACCTCCGCTTCTCGGTCATGCTGATGGGCAAGGTTACCCGTGCCCTGCATAAGCTCGAGACCGGCGACACCATGACCGTGCGCGGGCCCTTCGGCAACGGGTTCCCCCTGGCCGAGTGGGAGGGCAAGAACATAGTCACTGTGGGCGGCGGCATCGGGCAGGCGCCGCTCCGTCCCATAATCGAGTACATAAGGGACGATAGTAACCGGGATAAGTACGACGATCTGACTGTCATCTACGGTTCCCGGACCTCCGGGGACCTGTGCTTCCAGCCCGAGCTGGAGTGCTTCATGACCGAGGAAGGGACCGAGTGCCACCTCAGCGTGGATATCGAGGAGGAGAAGTGGGACCACTTCGTAGGCTTCGTGCCAAACCTCCTGATGGAGGTGGAGCCGAGCCCCGAGAACGCGATTGCGATCACCTGCGGGCCCCCCATCATGATAAAGTTCGTCATCGGAAAC
>JAHIPE010000050.1 GCA_018894655.1 Actinomycetota bacterium | reverse complement strand
GATGTATGCTTCGTGGTTAAGAATTACCAAGGTGGCACTCATGCCCTTGCCTTTGCTTTTAAACCATTTGCAAGCAACGGCCTCATAATAGAAGGTCTATCTAAAATCAGAGCCCAGTGCTTGAGCGTTGATCACTTTATTCCCGTGGCTTTCGTAAACTTCGAGCTAATCGATGATGAGGAAGAAAGGGAAATAGAGCAAAGAGACGTTTTTGAAAGGGTTAGCGCTTTTCTTGATTTACTTGCAATCCAACCATTTAACGGCTAGTCAGCAATTAGTATCAGTTCATCGGCTTTCGTCATCAGCAGCCTGATGTTCGTTGATCTCTTCAAATGGCTATGCCTTCTTCCTCAACAGCAGCGAAGACCTGGAAGCCGGCGCGTTCCCGAACCAGGTTTTCAGAAACTACTATAACGGAGAACAGGTAGTCGGTCTCCAGCGTGAGGTCATAGACCATGTCTCTGACCTTCTCCTTCAGGCGGAAGTCTATATCCTTGTCATCAAGGATGACCATGAGGTCGACATCCGAGTCCCGCCCGGCCTCGCCCCGCGCGTGTGAGCCGAAAAGGATAAGCTTGAAACCACTACCAAGCCCTCGCTCAAGTGATTCCCGAACCCTACTCAGGTGCTGGGCAAGAGTGGAGTCCTTGATTGTGTCTCCACCGTCAGACTTGTTATTTGTCACGTAAAACTCCCTACGCGATCTACGCCATACAGCCAGGTCAACATTGGCGAACTGACCGTGCTTTCCGGCACTTTTCCTTAGTATACAGGAGTATACGATCTCTGAAACATAACTCACGGATTGACGCACTAGCCCACGTCGATTGCCCGCCGATCTTGAAGACAGCGTCAACCTCCTATGTTTTTTCCGTGTTTCAGGCCTTTCCTTGTTGTTCACTAATGCCGTTACATAGTAATAAGAACAGGATTGGAGAAAACGTCAACATTACCGGGTGGAGGTTGTCATAGATGAGATGTCGGACCCGGAGCTCTTCTCACCGGAGAACATCGAGGCCGCGCGGAAGGCGCTCGCGGGCGACGTGGAGCGCCGGGAGTTCCTCGCCAGGATGGGGCGCTGGGCCGGAGGGCTGCTTCTGGCTGCCTGCCTGGGCCCGCTGGTCTCGTGCGGCTCCAGGGACACCCCCGTGGTACAAACCACTGTGCCGGCCGGGACAAGCACCGGTCCCGGGCCATCCGACCTTGCCATAGCCTCGGGGCGGAGCCCCGGAGGCCTGGCCCGCAAGTCCGTAGACGCCCTCGGCGGAATGGGCCGTTTCGTGGACTCTGGAGACGTTGTGGTGGTGAAGCCCAACGCGTCGTTCATGGACGGGCTCGAGAACGCGACCACCACCAACCCCGAGGTCGTGGGGCAGGTGGTGGCGATGTGCCGGGAGGCGGGAGCGAGCCGGGTCATCGTTATAGACCACGTGCTCTGTGGCTCGGTGGCCGACGGCTTCGGGCCGGGGAGCGGCATCGGGAAAGCCGTTGAGAGCAACGGGGGCGAGGTCCTGGGATTCAGCGCCGGGGACAAGGGCCACGGGGTCCTTACCGCAATACCGCAGGCCAGGTCGATGAACTCCACCAGCATCTACCCCGAGGTGCTCCAGGCGGAAGTGGTCATCACCGTCCCCAAGGCCAAGCACCACTCCGGGACCGGGCTTACCCTGGGGATGAAGAACTTCATCGGGGTTACCGCGAACATGAGCGATATCCATAACTACGACACCCACCGGGCCATCGCCGACCTCAACACACTGGTCAAGCCCACCCTGTCGGTGATCGACGCCTCGGTGATCCTCCTTTCCAACGGCCCCGGCGGCCCGGGGACGACCAGGGACTCCGGGCAGGTGATAGCGAGCCCCGACGTAGTCGCCGCCGACAGTTGCGCCTGCACGCTGTTCGGGCTTGCGGCGCGGGACGTCCCCCACATAATCTACGGGGGCGAGGCGGGCCTGGGTGAAGTGGATTACAACAACCTGAAGATCGCGCGGGTTTGACGTGCAGAAACGCGTGAAGAAAAGCGGGTTGAGGCGGGTCGAGACGTGGCGGTGGGTGGTCCGCCTCGCGTTTCTGGCCTTCTTCGTGGTGTTGACGTTCCTGGCCGCTTACCCACCCATCTACGCGCCGCCCTCCAACCTCTTCCTGCGGTTCGACCCACTGGCGGGACTGTTCGCGCTAACCGCGGCCAGGAGCGCCTCCGTGTTCTTTGGCTACTGGCCGGCGTGGGTCCTGCTGGGGCTCACGTTGTTGAGCAGCCGGTTCTTCTGCAGTTGGATATGCCCGCTGGGGACCTGCTTCGACATCGTTGGCGCTCTCAAGCCGAAGGCCCTCAGGTATTATCGGCCCCACGGCAAGGAGATGAAGGCGCTGGTGGAGGAGCGCCGCCGCGGCATCCGGCCCCGGCGCATACGGGTGAAGTACATCATCCTGCTGCTGGTGCTGGTACTGTCGCTTGTCGGCGTCAACCTCCTGTACCTGTTCAGCCCCCTGGTCGTGTTCAACCGCGGCGTCTACCTCATCCTGTTACCGCAGGTTCCGGTTTTACTGATAATCCTCCTGCTTATCGCGTTCCTCTACCGTCCCCGCTTCTGGTGCGAGGAGATATGCCCCCTGGGCGTGCTGTTCAGCCTTGTCTCGATGGTGGGAAAGAGACCGAAAGCGGTGTTCAGCCCGCTTTCCGTTGTCAAGGACCAGGAGGCGTGCATCGAGTGTGGGGCGTGCTACAGGAACTGCCCGGTGGGCGTCGATAAGTCGTTCACCAGGGAGGAAAGCGGGCGGCTCCGCTCGGCCGACTGCACAGCCTGCGGGAGGTGCGTTGACGCCTGCCCCACCGAAGGCGCCCTGGCCCTTACCAGCTTCGGGCTCGACCTCTCCCGCTCCAGTGGGGTCTCGCGCAAGAGACGGACCGGGGAGAAGGCGTTGGAGAAACCCGCCTCTTACGGGGAGGAACCGGACCAAAGGCTCACCGTCACCCGCAAGGAGTTTATTGCATCCGTGGGTATCGGCGCGGTGATGGTAGCCGGGTACGGCGTTGGGCTGAAGGGCTCCGGCGGGCCGGTGCTCCGTATGCCGGGCGCCCAGGACGAGTCGGTGTTCCTGGCCGCCTGCACCCGCTGCGCGGAGTGCGTCCGGGCGTGCCCCACCGGCTGCATCAAGCCGATGGGAATCGAGGACGGCTTCCAGAAGCTCTGGACCCCCCGGTTCCACCCCCGGACCGCCCCCTGCACTTTCGACAAGTGCGACCAGGCGTGCGCCCGGGTCTGCCCGTCCGGCGCGATTACTCGGCAGGCACCGGAGTATGTGGCCATCGGTACCGCCCAGGTGAACCGAAGCACCTGCCTCGCCTGGAAAGGCAAGATATGTGTTGTGTGCAAGGAGCGGTGCCGCTTCAACGCGATTGACGTTGATGAGCACCGGCGCCCCCACGTGAACACCGACAACTGCACCGGCTGCGGCGCCTGCCAGACGGCCTGCCCCACCGAGTCGGCGAGCATACAGGTGTTCCCCGTCGGCCGGTCCCCGGAGTGGAACGGCGGCGGGCGCAGGGGCGGCCGCTGAGGCACCGTAGACCCCGTTCCACGAGTGCAGGCCCCCCCCCGTTGACAGCAACTGATACCTGCATTACTGTTCATATGTTCATTAGTGGAAGCGAGTTCTCATGGATATTGGTGCGGGACGCGAGTCCCGGAACGCGGACAAGAACAAGGTGACCCGGGTTGCCGGGACACTCGAAGCAGCGGGTGTAATACGGCGGACCGCCGAGCTGTTCAGGGTCCTGAGCGACCCGACCAGGCTTAAGATCATCAACGCTCTATCCAGGGCGGAGCTCTGTGTCGGTGACCTGGCAAGCATCGTCGGGGTCAGTGATTCCGCCGTGTCTCACCAACTGCGCGTTCTTCGAAACATGAAGGTCGTGGAGAAAAGGAGAGAAGGGAAATTGGCGATTTACTCCCTCAAGGACAAGCACATCAAGAGAATCCTTGAGCAGAGCCTCGGTCATGTGAAGGAGTAGTTTTTTATACTTCATATGAACATCTGAACATATTAACAGTAGAAGAGGCCTTCCTCTTCAAAGGAGAGTAAATGGACACAGAGTATCATTTATATATGAAAAAGAGGTACCGGAGAATGGCCCCCGTCTACGACGCCTTCGACCTGCTGATCTCCGGAATCAGGGACAAGGTCGTGGACCTGGCTGATCCAGGGCCGGGGTTGAAGGTCTTAGACGTCGCGACCGGGACGGGAAAACAAGCATTCGCGTTCGCTAAAAGAGGTTGCCAGGTAACCGGAATCGACCTCTCGGAGGACATGCTTCGTATCGCCCGGAGGAAAAACCGGTACGAAAACGCGACATTTGAGGTCTCCGACGCGACAGACATGCCGTTCGGGGACAACGAATTCGACGTGGCGACCGTGTCCCTGGCCCTGCACGAGATGTCTTCGGCAGTCAGGGAGAAGGTTGTTCTCGAGATGTTGCGGGTTACACGACCCGGTGGAACTATAATCGCTGTTGATTACAGCCTGTCGGAAAACAATCCCTTGAAACGCATTATTGACTTCCTTATTAAGTCTTTTGAGAGCAAGCACTACCCCGAGTTCGCGAAGCTTAAACTTGCGTCTGTTTTCAAACAGTTCGGGATTGAAATAGAAAACGAGGTCCCCGTGCTGCTGGGCACAGTCATAATCCTGAAGGGACGGAACTAAGTGCCTCGTTCCATAAATACGGTTACGCACCGAGAGCGTCGAAGCGCCGCTCCGGCAAGGCGCGTGACTGAGACGTACTCCTGTAGTACGCCGAGGGAGCGGAACGCAGCCGGAGTGGACGGGAGCGGCGCTCGAATGCCAGCGTATTTATGGAGCGGGGCACTAAGAACAAGTTAACAGCCATCGTGACGGGAGGTTCAACCTGCATGTTCAGCGATTCGTTCAGGACGGGCGCAAGTTTCGGCCTTACCTCCGGGATAATAACAACGCTCGGCCTGATGGTGGGACTACAATCAGGGACGAACTCGAAGCTCGCTGTCCTCGGCGGCATACTGACGATAGCGATTGCAGACGCTTTCTCCGACGCGCTCGGCATTCACATCTGCGAGGAGTCCGAGAACGCCCATACCAGTAAAGAGATCTGGGAATCGACCATCCTTACGTTTGTCTCCAAGTTCGTGTTCGCCTCCGTCTTCATTATACCGGTGCTGCTGCTGGACCTCCGGGCGGCGGTCATGGTGAGTGTAGTCTTTGGCTTCTCCGTCATAGCCGTCGCCAGCTACTACATGGCCAGGAGGCAAGGCGCTAAACCGTGGAAGGTCATCGGCGAACACCTGCTAATCGCCGCCACGGTCATTGTCATAACCCATTACGTCGGCGTTCTCGTCGCCGAGATATGCGGCTAGAGGCGCAGCCAGCACAAGCGACAAGCCCCCGGACGGCAGCTCGCCACCAGACCGGTGCTGCTACCGACACCACTTGATTCCTTTCCTGTGCTCCCGGTAAAATACAAATTGTGGTTTGTAAAAGCATACGTTTGTATATGGAGGTGACCGCCTTGAAGAACGGAGAGGCGCCGAAGTGCAGGAAGGATCCGCGCATAGTCGAGCTT
>JAHIPE010000049.1 GCA_018894655.1 Actinomycetota bacterium | reverse complement strand
GCAGCACCCTGAGCGAAGCCGGTTACAGCTCTGACAAGATGTCCATGTTAGCCCAGGAGCAGTCTGCCGCTACCCAGGACATGTTCTCCAACACCGAGGAGATAGCGGATTCTGTGGTAGTGCTGGCCAGAAACATGGAGGCGCAGACCCAGAAAATCAGGAAGATCATGGACTCCATGAGCTTCACGCCCGGGGCTCTCCCACCCGAGCTTCCCCGCCTTGAGGAAATCAGGGAGCTTCTCCAGGAGAGCGAGATCCTGGCGGAGGTAGGGGCCAACAAGACGGTGGAGATAGCATCCGCGTCCCAGGACCAGCGTGCCGTGGCGCGGGACATCGCCACGACCGCCCGAAGGCTCTCGGAAATGGCGCTGGAGCTGAAGGAGATGGTCCAGCGGTTCAAGGTCTAACCTCAGATCACCGTTCTCCCGTGGTATATCGAGCTTATCTCAAGCTCGCCGGTGGAGGTGTTGAACCTCACCGTTCTGCCGTAGTTCCCGCCCGTGTCCTCCCCCACCAGGGGAATCCCCAGCCCCCCCAGCGCCTGCTTCACCGCCTCCACGTTTCGTGCCCCTATGTGCTTGGGCTTCGGCTTCCCTTCGGAATCCCCGTCCTGGCCGCTGGAGCCCGGCATCTCGAACATCTGTGAGCCGCCCACTATCTTGCAGCGGATACCTTTCTGCCTGGCTCCCTTTCTAACCAACTCGTCCACCAGGAACTCCACCGCGGTGTCGGCGAACTTGGCGGGATTTCTCCCCTTGTCCTTGCCCCTGCTCTCGGGCAACATGACGTGGGCCAATCCGCCTACCTTTTTCAAGGGGTCGAACATTGCAACCGCCACGCACGAACCCATGCCGAAGCTTGCCATAACCACTGAGTTATTGGAGACCTTCAGTTCCGCGACTCCTACGTTCTCCAACTCATTCAATAGGCACTCCCAGCCTCTCCAGAATAATCGTAAGGGTGCCGATGTCCGGGAAAAGAACCAGGTGCCCCCGTATCTTGACGCCCGATACTTGGAAGTCGGTTTCCACCACCATGACGAAATCCTCGGAGGCGGCCAGGTTCACCAGCACGTGGTCCATAATCGCCCCCGCCATGTCCATGGCAAAAACGGGGACCGACGGCTTGAAGAACAGGTTGGTTAACTGCCCCAGCGCGTTCAGGTAGGCGCCGGAGAGGATGCTGCCGGTTTCCCGCAGGGCGGACCTTTTCACCAGCGTCTCGTCCTCGCCTGCCAGGTCCCCCTTGACCATCAGCCCGGCCAGCGACCACGCGCTCTCCCTCTCCAGGAGCATCAGTATACTCCCCGAGCAGTCACCGAGTATCTTGAGGTAGATACCCGCGACGGGGGTTTCCGGCCCTCCCACCAGTTCAGGCACGCTGGCCAGGGGCAGGATGGTGGCCCTGGGAACCGAGAGGTCCACCTTCTTTTTCACCATCTGCGACAGCGCAATCCCCGCGTTCCCTGCGCCGATGTTCCCTGCCTCCCTGAGAGCGTCGATCTGCAGGTCGGTAAGCGGCAGGCCTTTTTTCTCTCCCGTCATCCGCCTTCCTCTCCGGCTTATCGGTCAGCCTACATCAAGCTCGGTATGTCCAGTATCAACGCAACACGGCCGTTGCCAAGAATCGTCGCGCCCGCGAACCCGTCGACCCTCTTCAAGAACTTGTCCAGCGTGCTTATGACTATCTCCTGCTGGCCTATCAGTGAGTGTACCCCCAGCGCTATGAGCCTCGGCCCGATCTCTGTTACAACCACCGGGAACGGCTCGGATCCGTTCAGCACCTTGCCACACTCCAGGAGTCGGTCCAGGCGCAACAGCGGTATCGTCTCGTCGCGCAGGAATATCGCCTCGTTGTTTCGTACTGTCTTGATATCCTCCGCCTCGAACACGTGCGTCTCGCGCACCGTTCCCAGCGGAATAGCGTACGTCTCCCCCGAAACCTCCACCATCAACGCCTGCACGATAGCCAGCGTAAGTGGGAGCTTGAGCGTTATCCTGGTGCCGACCCCCGGGGTGGTGTCGATAATCACGAATCCCCCCAGGGACTCCGCCTTGGACTTAACGGCGTCCATGCCCACCCCTCGACCTGACACCCCGCTGACATCATCGGATGTCGAGAAGCCCGGCATCGATATGATCCGCAGGATATCGTCAGGGGCCAACTGGCTCCTCTCGTCCTCCCCTATCAGCCCTTTGTGCAGGGCGCGGTCGAACGTCTTCTCCGGGTCCATCCCCTTTCCATCGTCATCGACCTCGATGGCGACGTAGTTGCGGTCGCGGTACGCCGACAGCCTCACCGTCCCTTGCGCGGGCTTCCCCTCCTGCGGGCGCTTCCCGGGGGTGTCTATTCCATGGTCCACCGCATTGCGCAGCATGTGGATAAGGGGGTCGCTTATCTCGTCAAGGATGGTCCGGTCAAGCTCGATCTCCTTTCCCTCAACTACGAACTTGACGTCCTTGCCCTGCGACTTCGCCAGGTCCCGCACCATGCGGGGGAAGCGGTTGAACACGTGCTCCACCGGGACCATCCTGGTCTTCATCACCTCGTCTTGAAGCTCAGCGGTAAGGCGGGCCGTCTGGTCGAGCGCCTCCCGCAGCTCGGTTATCTCGAACCCGGAGGCGATCTCAGTGAGCCGCGTCCTGTTGATCACCAACTCGCCGACCAGGTTCATCAGGACATCCAGCCGCGCGATGTTCACCCTGACGCTCTGCGTCTTCTTAGCGATGGTCATCCTCGTCCTGTCGTCGGGCCTGACCTCCTTCGCGGCCTTTCCCTCGGGCTTGGGCCCTCTCCCGGGCTCCATCAGGACCTCAACCGTCACGCTCACTATCTCCGCGATGGCAAGGAGGGCTTTCTCCGCCTTCTCCCGGGACTCCCGGGTCGCCAGCGCCACCTGGAAGCTTCTTCCAAACTTCTCGTCCTCCAGGGCCTCCACCGGGGGAAGCGACGCCAGCACCTCGCCGAACTGGGCGAGTTTCTTGAAGACCATGAACACCCGGACGGACTTGAGCAGGCAATCGCTGTCGAGCTCCACGGTCAACCGGAGGATGCTCATGTCCGGGATCTCCCGGTACTTGAGCCTGTCCTCCTCGCTCAACTCCAGTTTGGCCCCAGCTTCCTCCCTGGCCGGCGCCGGCTTCTCCGGGAGGGTTTCCTCCTCAACCGCCCGCTCCGCCTCGAGCGGCTCCACCTCGCCGTCGGCAACCTCCTCCTCGGGCTCGCGGGCAGGCTCTTCCTCTCTTGCGGGGGCCGGCTCACGCCGGCCGGCCGGCGGCTTGTCTCCCCCCGTGACCTCTATCTCCCGCGTGGAAGCCAGACCTTCGATTATCTCCCTGATCTCCGACACCAGTGCGCTGAAATCTATCTGCTCCGGCCTGTCTTCTGCTACAGCTTCGATTATCGACCCCAGCGTATCGAAACAGGCGAAAAGCGTGTCCACCACGTCGGTCGTGACCGGGCAATCGCCACTACGCAGGTGCTCCAGTAGGTTCTCCATCTCGTGTGCCAGTTCGGTGAGCTGGTCGTAGCCCATTGTCGCGGACATGCCCTTCAGCGTGTGGGCGGAACGGAATATCTCGGTCACCACGTCAAGGTTCTCCGGGTCGCTCTCCAGTCGCAAAAGGAACTTGTTGAGCGAGTCCAGGTGATCATGAGCTTCAGTGATAAAAAGGTCCTTGTACTGGGAGATATCCATTTCCATTACCGAACTCCTCCGGACCGGACCCTACACCAGGTCCACTATCGCGCGGGCGATCTTGTCCGCCGGCAGCACCTCTGACGCCAGCCTCCGTTCAATCGCCGCCCGCGGCATCCCGAAAACCAGGCAGGTCTCCTCGTCCTGGGCTATCGTCTCTCCCCCCGCGTCCCGAATCATGCCCATCCCCATCGCCCCGGCGGTACCCATCCCCGAGAGCAGCACTCCGATCGACTTCGCCCCGAAGTACTTGGCCACGCTCTCCATGGTGATGTCTATCACCGGGCTCGCGCTGTGACGGGCCACGGTGGGAAGCAGTTTCGCTCGCACCCGCCCTCCGCCTATCCCCTCAAAGGCCATATCCTTCTCACCCGGCACCACCAGGGCTC
>JAHIPE010000274.1 GCA_018894655.1 Actinomycetota bacterium | reverse complement strand
GGCCACCGGGCGTACAACCACATCGCGAAGCTTGCCGCCCACCGGCGACTGCCGGGGACCCCCGGGGAGAGCATCGCCCAGGCGTATATCCGCGGCGCGGGCGAGGAGATAGGGGTGCCGATGCGCTCCGAGGAGTTTACCTACTCGATCACGCCGCTCACTGTTTTCCTGCCGGGGGTTTGCCTGCTCCTGGCGGCGATCTGCCTGGCGGGCTCGTTCACCTACCTCTGGGGCGACTACCTGGTAATGATCCCGGGGCTGGTACTGCTCCTGGCTATCTACCTGAGCTTCAAGTGGTCGGGCGTGTTTGAGCGATTTGGGGCTAAGGGCGGCGACAGGCGCTCGCTCAATCTTATCGGCGAGATCAACGGTGAGGAACCATCGGGCACCATCATACTCTCCGCACACTACGACTCCAAGAGCCAGACCATGCCGGTCATGGTGCGGGCGGGCCTGTTCATGCTCGGCTTCGGTAGCGCGATACTGCTAGGCTTCTGGCTGGCGGTGGCGGGGATACTGGAGGCGGCCGGGATCAGCGTCCTGGGGAACCGCGCCGTATTTTTCGTTTCTCTCGTGCCGGCGCTGTTCCTGTTTCTCCTGGTGTTTAACTTAACCGGAAACAAGTCGCCCGGCGCGCTGGACAACGCGTCAGGTGAAGCGGTGATACTGGAACTGGCAAGGGTCCTGGCAATGAAGCCCCTGCGGAACTTCGATGTTATAGTCGCGTCGTTTGGCTGCGAGGAGGTCGGGCTCTGCGGGTCGATCAACTACCTGCTGGAGCACGAGGAGGAGTTAAGAAGCCGCCCCTGCTTCATGCTCAACTTCGACATGCCGTTTTCCGCGGCCGGGCGTCTTTTCCTCAACACCGGGTTCGAACTCCCTCCGCGGTTCACCAGCAAGCGCTTGAACGAGCTCGCCGTGAAAGCGGCGGCGGACAAGGGGCTGGAGATAAAGGGAGTCTACCTGCCGGTGGGCGCCGCCGCCGACCATATGCCGTGGGTAAAGCACGGTTTCGAGGCGACCGGGTTCGTATCGGTGGCAACGTTCATACACAGGGCGGGGGACTCCCTGGACAAGATAAACAGGGAAGGCTTGAGAAGGGCGGGGGAGGTCGCCCTGGAGGTCGTACGGGCGCTGGACCGGGAGTACTCGCCAGACTGATCCAAGTACCCCGCTCCATAGATACGCTGGCATTCGAGCACCGCTGCATCCACTCCGGCCGCGTTCCGCTCCCTCGAAGTACTAAAGAAGTACGTCTCGGTCGCGCGCCTTGCCGGAGCGGCGCTTCGACGCTCTCGGTGCTTAACCGTATCTATGGAACGGGGCACCGTCAGTCAGGGGTAGATCCCAAGTGGCGGTGTATCGAGATTGCCGCCCTGCGGCCGTCGGCGCAGGCGGAAGCAACCAGGTTTCTCCCACCTGTGACATCCCCACCGGCGAAAACGCCGGCCCGCGAGGTCGCCAGGGTTTCACTGTCAACAGGTATCGTTCCGTCAGGGTTCAGCTTCAACTGAGCCTCGAGGTAGTCGAGGGTGGCCTTCTCGAGTTCCCTTTCCTGGGCGACGATTATCGTTTTTACCTTCAGGACGTTTGGTGGCTTGCCGCCGGTGGTCGGGGATGGGGTTGAGTCGCCGGCGGAGGGCTCAGTCTCGAGGCCTTCCACCCTTCCTTCCCCGAGGACCCTGGTCACGCTCTCTCCGGTGACGAACTCGATACCCTGCTCCCGGGCTTCTTCAACTCGACCGGGGGCCGTTGTTATCTCTTTCTCTTTCCGGGCGGTGACCAGGAAAACTTTCTCGGCTCCCAGCGTAAGGGTGAGCATGCCAGTGTCGATGGCCAGTTCGCTATCACCGAGAACCGCTACCCTGGGAGTGAGCTCTCTTTTAACCTTGCGGCGCGCGGAGAAGAGGAACGACGGCGCATCTATCACTCCCGGCAGGTCGATCCCACCGATAGCAGGCATGCGCATCGCCTGGAGGCCGGTCCCCAGGAAGACCGCCTTGAACCCTTCGCGCCACAGCGAATCGAGGTTGATATCGAGGCCGAACGCGGTGTTGCTGCGGAACTCGATGCCGGACACCAGGGCGCCCTCGATCTCCCGCAGGAGAGCCTGACCGCTGAGGCGGAATTCCGGCATCGCTTTCGCGGGAAGCCCCCCGGGGTCTAAACCCGCCTCGAATATCTCCACGTTGTGCCCGAGCAAGGAGAGGAAGTAGGCGCACGACACGCCGGCGGGGCCTGACCCTATGACCGCTACCTTCCCCCGTCTCTCGCCCTCCATCGGTTCGGGCCACCCCTCCGGTCCGGGAACGGAGCCGCAGACCAGCGCCTCGAGCTGGCCTATTCTCAGCGGTGAGTCGACGCCCGCGCGGCGGCATTTCGCCTGGCATAGCTCTTCCGCCGGACAGACCTGGCCGCAGGTCCCTCCCAACGGGTTGGCTTCCCTTATAAGCCTGGCGGCCCCGGCGAAGTCCGCGGCGCCCACCCGCCGAATAAAGTTGGGAATGTCGATCCCCGCGGGGCATCCCTGTCTGCATGGGGCGTCCACACACCGCAGGCAGCGGTGGGATTCGAGGACCCCGGATATCGTATCCACAACGTCCTCACTGGAGACCTGCGGGCGGACCGGCAACGTCTCCAGGATGGGGCTCTCTTCGATATCGTGGAACTTCAGGGGGTGCAGGCCTAGGTATCTAAGCGTTGCCAGGGCGCAGTTTACCCCCGAGGCCGCGGCCTGCGCAACGCCCCTCCCGTAGAACGTCGAGTCTCCGGCAAGGAAAAGCCCCCGTATCTCGGTGACGGCCCCGGGGAGGCCGTAAGGCGCCGGCACTCCATCGACTCGTGGCCCGGCCAGCGCCCCCCCGGGCCTTCCGGTGTAGCGCTCGAACTTAGCCGGGCCGGCGACGGCCCTCTCGACCATGGCCTCCTTTACACCGGGTATTACCCTCTCGACCCTGGAGAGCACGCTATCCGCCTCTTCCTCCTCCAGCCGGGAGTACGCCTCGGAGTGGTACAGAGGATCGCCGGGCGAAGGCCGCGCCCCCGAGTCGGCCACCGCCCGGATGGAGACGGAGTGGTAACCTTCAGGGGACAGGTTGGGGTCCAGCAACGAGGGGACGCTGATGGATATAAAATCGCCCGGGTCGCGCTCCGGGTCGTCGATGAGGACCGTATCCGGCTTCAGCTCATCGGGGATTACGGCCTCGGGAACGCCCAGGTCGATCGCGAGAACGCCTGGCGCGGGCTCGAGCGAGGTCGCCCACTTGACGGTCTCCGGCCGGAGGTGCTCGCTGGCGACCAGGCGACCGAACACGTTGCACACCGAGATGCCCGACACGACCGCCCGGGCCGAGAGGACGCGCCCACCGGCTATACGTACCCCGGCGGCCCGCCTTTCCTTGATGATTATCTCCTCGACCGGAACGCGGAAAACGATGCGCCCGCCGTGGGAGACGATGCTCTTCTCCAGCCTGTCAGGTATCTGCTGGGAGGAACCGATGGGGTAATGGGTCCCCCCGACATGACGGTCTACTATTGATAAGGCGGCCTGGATGACCGAGAGGTCTCGGGTGCCGTAGCCGGTACTGTAAACGAGGTCGGCCTCGAAAAAGGAGAGGGCAAGAGGGTTGTCGATGTAACGGCGCAGCACCTTCTCGGTGCTCATTCGGCGGTAGCGGGACAGGCGCATCATGCTGAGGGGGTGCCTGGTCAGAAGCCCCCATCTCTCTGACGTCGACTTGTCGCGGGGCGGCCTTGGCGGGCCGGAGGCGTCAAGTATAGCCTGGTAGACGCGATCGAGCTCGCGCATGAACGACAGGATACTCCCGGCCTGCTGGGGAAAGATCGCGCCCAGGTCGGCGGCGAAGGGTTGCCGGTCGGCATGGAAGTCGATTAGTTGATCGCCGAAGTACATGCGGTATGCGCTGTCGAGGGGAATCAGCTCCACCTGCTGGTTCAGGGAGTCGAACAGCGTCCGAAGCACGTGGAACCCGGCCTCGCCGAAGCCGCTCAGGACGGTGGCGGCCGTGTCGAACGTGAAATCGCCCGCCTTGAAAGAGGAGCAACAACCACCGGGCACATGGGATTGCTCTATCAACAGCACCTCCAGGCCGCTGCCGGCAAGCACCGCCGCCGTTGCAAGCCCTCCGATCCCGGCTCCAACGACAATAACCTCGTAGTCGTCCTTGAGGATTGGTTCGATTGTGCTCAAAGCAAGTCCCTGTGGTTGTCATTCATGTCGGCGACCGGTACAACGCTTCCAAGCGATGGCAAGTAAGATTAACAGGCAAATGGTAACCGTTATACGGTAACGATGGCAAGGGGGATGAGCCGGCTACACCGGCGGTTCAGCAATCGCGCAAGAGGATGACCTCGTCCTGCAGGCTGCCTTGGAACTCGAACTGGCCGGGTATCCGGGCAACTTCGGCGAAGCCCAGTTTCCCGTAGAGGGCTTTCGCTCTCTCGTTCTTCTCAAAGACGGAAAGCCGGAGGATCATCGGGCTTGGCCTGATCCCGGCCAACCCGGCATCTATCAGTTCCATCATCAACGCCGATCCCAGGCCGATGCCGCGGTTCCGTTCACCCAGTATGGAGATCGCGATCTCGGCGACGTGGTCCGAGCGCTCGGGGTGCAGCCTCATGTCCGCGATACCCACAAGTGAACCGTCTCTCTCGGCCAGGATCATAACCTCATGCGAGTTGCTGACCGCGGAGTAGACGGCGTCCAGCCACTTTTCCTCCTCCTCGAGGGATGGCTTCTTCTTGAGCTTGATCATCGCGGCGGGGTCATCAATGAGCGTGCCGATAAAGGAGAGGAACCGGTGGGGGTCACAACTGTCGTCCCCGGTGAACTCTCTCAAGGTGTACTCCCTATCATCAAGGACAACACGCTTCATGGCTTCCCTCCCCGGGTTCGCGGTTCTGCAGGTAACAATACTATATAATTCATGTATTGACAATAGTAGTAATATCAATATACTTATCATATAGTTATGATAGACCATTACACCACCAGGGAACCGAAGAGACAGGCGAACTTCCTGTTGCCAGAGTGCCTGCTGGGGGAGTTGAGGCGGCTTGTGCCCGCCAAGCAGCGGAGCAAGGTCGTTGCCAGCGCGCTGGAGAGAGAGCTTGCCAGGATAAGGGTCTCCGAGGCTCTGGGGAAGTACTTCGGGGCATGGAAGGGCGCGCCTGCCCGGTAGAGAAACGCGATTGAAGGAAGGCTGGCCGTGAAGGACCTGATGGTTGAGAGCGACATACTGATTGATCTCCTCAACGGGGTTGAGGGGGCCAGGAACGTGCTCAGGGCGGCGGCGAACGAAGGCGTGGTGCTCGTTTGCGCGATAAGCGCCGCCGAGGTCATGGCGGCCGCTGCCAGGGCCAGGCGCGAGCCTACAGGTGAACTGCTGGAGTCCTTCGGGATCGTTCCGGTGGAAAAGGAGGTGGCGTTACTTGCTGGAGAGTACTGGTCTGATGGCGGTCGAGGTAACGTTGAGCTCGGGGATTGTATTGTTGCTGCTGTGGCTGAGAAGCTGGGATCGGTACTTTTGACCAAGGGTCACCGCAGGTACCCGGGAGGCGAGTACAAGGTCCGGGTCGTCTCTTACTGAGAGGACTCCTCGGTCTGAACGCAACATCCTTGCGAATCTTTGGCAAAACGCGCCAAAGGGGCCAGGCCCCTGGGTTGTATTCTGGACATCGATTTGGGTAGATAGGTCAACGACAACGCAGGTGCCAGACCCTTTTGCCTTGTTGATGCGTTATAATAACCTCCCAAAAACTCGGTATGGGGGGACAGGGCATTGAAGCACCAGGTTATCTCTTTCGCGAACCAGAAAGGTGGAGTAGGGAAGACCACCACCTGTATCAATCTTGCTGGTGCCGTTTCCGAGAGAGGCAAGAGCATCCTGCTGGTTGATATGGATTACCAGGGCAACCTGAGCCTCGGCGTCGGGCTGAATCCCGATAAAAACGAGAAAGGGATGGGTGATGTCATACTCTTCCCGGAGGTTTCCTTCCGGGAGGTCATACACAAGTCATCGATCCCAAACGCGGACATAGCGCCGGCAAACCTCTCGCTTTCAAAGGTTGACATCAACATCGACAAGCGCGCGGAACGGCACAAGATACTCCACGACAAGCTGTACGAGGTCAAGGACAACTACGATTACGTGTTCATCGATTGC
>JAHIPE010000273.1 GCA_018894655.1 Actinomycetota bacterium | reverse complement strand
CCGAGGACATCAACGATTGCTTCCGCGAGGCAAGGGCCCGGTTGGGGCTGTAGCGCGAGAGGTTACTCGGGGTTCTCTCCCGAAGGGTCAACGGCGCACTCGGTCGCTGGTTCCCGGTTGTTCCTGATGAAGTAATCCCGGTACCGCTCCTTCTTGTCTCCCAGGGGAACCACGGAGACGGCTGCGATGAGGATGCCTGCCACGAAAAGGGCGACGGAAACACCGTAGACCTTGAAGGTCATGCCAAACACGTGAACGGTGCGGACTCCGACGATCCAGGCGATGACGCCGGATAGGATGGCCCCGAGCACCAGGAAGACGCGGGACACCGCGTGGAACGCGGCGAACGCCTTTCCGCGGTTCCGGTCCTCTATCCGCTCCTGGATCATTGTAACCGCGATCAGGAACAGAACCCCGAACGCGGCGCCGAAGAAGATCGCCAGGATATAGGCAAGCAGAAGTAGTTGCACAAACGACATGCCGATCAGGATACCGCCTGTTACCAGCAGGGCGATCCGCAGCATGTACGGCTTCTCCTCGTGCTTGACCAGCACCTGCAGGGCGGCCACCCCCGCTATCATGCCTATTCCGAAGAGAGCCATAAGGAAGCCGAACGCCACGTCGCTGGTCGCCCCCAGGACATCCCTGACGTAACCTATCCCCACCGCGTAAAGGCTTCCGCCGCCGATGCATCCCATGGCCACCCCCAGCAAGAGGGAGCGGGCGAACGGGTGCCTGATGGCGAACGTTATGGACTCGAAGAACCGCGACTCCTCCTCCAGGTGCTCGTGGGGGCGAGGGGACTCCAGGTGCATCAGGAAGAAGAAGAAAGCGGAGATGAAGAACGTGACCGAGTCGGCGATGAACGCCAGCACGGTGGGATTCTCGGCCATAAAGCTACCCTGGATGAAATGGCGCGCGGGCAGCATCATCAGCGAGAACAGGCCGGCCGCGAACGGGAGAACCCCGTAGGTGGTCGCCATGGAGAGCGAGTTCGCCATGGTGAGCTGCTCGTCGTCCACCAGGTTGGGGATGCTGGCGTCGCGCGCGGCCAGCCACACGATGGTGATGCCCTCCAGGAAGAAAACCAGGACGTACAAGCCCCACAGCCGGGTTATGAACGGGGCGGCCAGGATGATGACCCCCCGGGAGATATCGCACCCGATCATCAGCTTCCGGCGGTCAAACCGGTCGCTCACCACCGCGGCGAGCGGGCCGCTGAAGAAAGCGGGAACGATACGGAACGCCAGCATGGCGCCGACCGCGAGCGAGGAACCGGTCAGGTGCCACACCAGTGACATAAGGGCGAACGTGGCGAGCCAGTCCCCGACGCTGGAAACCGCCTGGCCCCAGAAGAGCTTCATGAAGTTCTTGTTGCGCACCAGCACGCCGAACTCGGCCTTGACGTCTCCGGCTTGCCCTAGAAACCCGCTTTCAACTTCCGGCATGACAGCCCTCTGGACCAGGCGTTATTGTCGAACACATAGTCCCATATTCTAGACTAAGTACCCCGTTCCATAAATACACTGGCATTCGAGCGCCGCTGCATCCACACCGGCTGCGTTCCGTTCCCTCGGCGTACTACAGGAGTACGCCTCAGTCGCGCGCCTTGCCGGAGCGGCGCTTCGACGCTCTCGGTACGTGACCGTATTTATGGAACGGGACACTAAGGAGAGGAGGAGTAGGAGGCGGCACCTCCGGCGTTCACCGAGACGGCGTTTATTGGTATCATCAGCGCACGGTAGCAATATGGCGGGTGAATAACGTATGAGGCGGGCGGACGGCAGGGAGGCGGGATGATAGACCCGGACAAGCTGACAGTCAAGGCGCAGCAGGCGGTTGGGCAGGCGCGGTCCCTCGCCCGGAACTTGAACAACCAGGAGATAGACACCGAGCATCTGCTGCTGGCGCTGGTGGGCCAGCGCGAGGGAGTGGTGCCCCCGCTGCTGCAGAAGATGGGGGTCAGGCCCGAGGAGTTGGAGGCGAAGATAAGGGAGGATTTGGAGAAGAGGCCCAAAGTCCAGGGCGACGCCCGTCAGTACGCCTCCCCGGGCCTGGAAAAGGTGATGGATTCCGCGTGGGAGATCGCCGGCAACCTCAAGGACGAGTACGTTAGCACCGAACACCTTCTGATGGCGATACTCCAGGCGGGTGGCACCGCGGCCCAACTGCTGGAGGAGGCTGGGGTGAACACCAACGACCTGCTGCACGCCCTGGCCGGTATCAGGGGCTCTCAGAGGGTCACCGACCAGAATCCCGAGGAGAAGTACCAGGCACTTGAGCGGTTCGCTCGCGACCTCACCGAGGACGCTCGAAGGGGTAAGCTGGACCCGGTCATCGGGCGGGACGACGAGATAAGGAGGGTCATACAGGTCCTCTCCAGGAGGACCAAGAACAACCCGGTCCTCATCGGTGAGCCGGGGGTCGGAAAGACCGCGATAGCAGAGGGACTCGCCTTGCGGATAGTGGATGGCGACGTTCCCGAGGGGTTGAAGGACAAGCGCCTCCTAGCCCTGGATATAGGGTCGCTGGTGGCGGGGTCCAAGTACAGGGGGGAGTTCGAGGACAGGCTCAAGGCGGTGCTGAAGGAGATAGACAGCTCTCAGGGGGAGATAATCCTGTTCATCGACGAGCTGCACACCCTGGTCGGGGCAGGGGCGGCAGAGGGGGCGGTGGACGCCTCCAACATGCTGAAGCCCGCCCTGGCGCGCGGGGAGCTTCACTGCATCGGCGCCACGACCCTGGACGAGTACAGGAAGCATATCGAGAAGGACGCCGCCCTGGAGAGGCGGTTCCAGCCGATAACGGTCCGGGAGCCGTCGGTGGAGGACACCATCTCCATCCTGAGGGGCCTCAAGGAGAGGTACGAGATATACCACGGGGTCAGGATACAGGACTCGGCCCTTGTCGCCGCGGCGGTGATGTCCGACCGCTATATATCCGACCGATTCCTTCCCGACAAGGCGATAGACCTGGTGGACGAGGCGGCCAGCCGGCTGCGCATCGAGATAGACAGCATGCCGACCGAGGTCGACGAGGTGGAGCGTCGGATGAAGCAGCTTGAGATAGAGCGGGAGGCGCTGAAGAAGGAGAAGGACCGGGCCAGCAAGGAGAGGCTGGAGAGGCTGGAAAAGGAGCTTGCCGACCTCAAGGAGGACAGCCAGGAACTGCTGGCCCACTGGCAGAACGAGAAGGAAGCGATAGCCCGGATACGGGAACTCAAGGAGAGGATGGAGGAGCTCAAGTACGAGGAGCAGAAAGCCGAGCGGGAAGGGAACCTGGAGAAGGCGGCGGAGATACAGTACGGGACCATCATCGATGCCGGGAAGCGGCTTCAGGAGGAGAACCTGCGCCTGGTCGAGCTTCAGAAGGATAGCAAGATGCTGAAGGAGGAGGTCGACGAGGAGGACGTAGCGGAGGTCGTCGGCAAGTGGACGGGGATCCCGGTCTCCCGCCTGATGGAGGGGGATGTCGAGAAGCTGATCAGCATGGAGGATGGGCTGCGCCGCAGGGTCGTCGGTCAGGACGAGGCGATAGGTGCGGGCTCCAACGCTATCCGCCGGGCAAGGGCGGGCCTCCAGGACCCCAACAGGCCCACAGGGTCGTTTATCTTCCTGGGGCCCACGGGGGTGGGAAAGACCGAACTCGCGCGGGCGCTGGCCGAGTTCCTCTTCGACGACGAGAGAGCGATGGTGCGTATGGACATGAGTGAGTATATGGAGAAGCATACCGTGGCGCGCCTGATCGGGGCGCCGCCGGGGTACGTCGGCTACGAGGAGGGGGGCCAGTTAACCGAGGCGGTCCGCCGCCGCCCCTACACGGTGGTGCTCCTGGACGAGATCGAGAAGGCCCACGACGACGTGTTCAACATCCTCCTGCAGATAATGGATGACGGGCGGTTGACCGACGGGCACGGCCGCACCGTCGATTTCAAGAACGCGGTCATCATCATGACCTCGAACATCGGCAGCCAATCGTTGGAGATGGTGGACACCCGGGACCGTGAGCAGGTGGAGAAGCGGGTGCACGAGGCCCTGCGGGAGAGGTTCCGCCCCGAGTTCCTGAACCGGGTCGATGAGATCCTTACCTTCAACGCGCTCACCAGGAAGGACATCCGAAGGATAGTGGACATACAGGTCGAGCACCTGTCCGAACGGCTCGCTGACCGGAAGATAGAGATAGACATGACCGACGGGGCAAGAGACCTCCTTGCGGAACAGGGGTTCGACCCGGCGTACGGCGCAAGGCCGCTCAAGAGGGTCATCCAGCGCGACATCCAGGACCCACTGGCGATGAAGGTGCTGGACGGAGAGGTCAGGGAAGGCGACGTCGTGAACGTGGACGCCATCGACGGGGAGATAGCTTTCACGGTGGAGACAGAGCCGTAAACCAATTTCTACCCGCGACTCTTGAGGGGCTCTCAGTCGCGGCTCCGTCCGAAAACGGGCGGACTTAGAGTCCGCCCCTCATGTCGTGGGGGTCGTGGGGGTTTGAACCGTGACATGAGCAGACGCAGCGGCGTACGGAAACCGGGGGGCAAGTAGAGGGATAGGATGGGTCAGGCAGTTGGTGAACCTCTAGCGCTGCCGGTTATAGGATGGCAGCAGTATCACAACGAACGTGTAAGCAGCCAGGATTACAAGTATCGCTATGTGAAGCGGTATTATCCACCCCAGGCTGGGAAAGAGGGAGGCGATCCCGGTACCCAGGGCGACAATCAACAGAAGGGCTATTATTCGGTGCTGCTTGGTCTCCATGGCCGCGCGAGCCTTGTTGCTGGGGTACGGTATGAAGTCCTCGTCGAGATCGGTCTCTTCATACTCAACGTAGTCCCTGCGCCGGATGTACGGCTCGGGGTCGTTCTGCCCCCTGGCGCTATAGCTATAGCATGTCTGCTCCACGACCCGGTCGGGCTCATTGGTGCTGATCGCCAGGGCGGTCATCCCACGGCGAAAATCGGATACCGTGTTGAGTGGTGAGTTAAGTGCTCGCTCTTTGAGAATTCCCGGGAGAAAGAACACCCCCGCGCTTACCATTAGCAGCAGTAGCAGTATGATCTCCAACTAGCTCCCCCCAGTGCCAAGCCTCCGAGTACTACTACATGTTGACGTTGAACGAATACTAGCACACAAGATACAGACGGGCAAGGGGTTTCAGCTAACTATTTTGCGGTCGCAAACAGCCCGCGCGCATCGCAAGATCCGAGAAATCGCGTGTTAATAGGATATATTAGAGTTATTCATGTTGAATAATATGGTTATTTTTTTCAATTATATTTATATTGTTTTTATTAAACACCTGATGATTACAGATAAAATTGTTAATTGAGCGGGGAATCGGCGTCTGCGATGTGCCTTCCGTGGGAACAAAACGCCCGGCGGGTTCGTCTTGTCTTACACGGAAGGGCGATTTGTGCCTGTCGAGACGTATATACCGACCCGACAGGGGCGCAAACGGCTGAAGGAAGTTGCCGCGAGGCGCGCAAATCATTAATATAATGGCTATCAGCTAGACGGCTTCCGTCAAGAAGGCCAGGATGGGCAAGCACTCGCAGAACAAGAAAATCTCCTACTGGGAGGCAAGAAGCCGCCGTAAAGACCTCAGGAACCGGGGCAAGGTAAAGAAACCGCGCCGGTCGGGGTCCACCAAGAAGCGATGGTTCGTGCTGATCTTCATCATCGGGTTCCTCCTCGGGGGGGCAATCGGTGTCTACTACAAGCCGATACTCAAGGCCGGCGCCAGGTTCTACCTGTCCTTCAAGCAGCGGCAGTGGCAACCGAAGGGCGAGGAGAAGGGGAAGGTAGAGGAGGCCCTTGCCCAGATCTCCCCCGACCCCAACCAGAGTATCAACACGCTGGTGATCGGTAGCGACGCGGGCAGCAACAAGGGGGAGACGGGGTGGTGCCGGAGCGACGTGATGATGCTCGCCTGCCTGCAGGAGAGGGACAAGAAAGCGGTGGTCATTTCGATTCCCCGGGATACCCGCGTCAAGCTCCCCGGCCAGGGGACGGAGAAGATAAACGCGGCACACTCCTACGGCGGCCCCTCGGCGGCGATCAACGCGGTGAAAGAACTTCTTGGCATTGACGTCCACCACTACGTAAGCATGAACTTTGAGGGGTTCGAGAAGATTATCAACGCGATCGGCGGCGTGCCCATCCACCTGAACAAGCCGATCAACGACCCCCATGCCGGCCGTCTCCCGGCGGGCGACCTCAACCTGGATGGAGAGCAGGCGCTTATCATAGTTAGGAGCAGGAAGCTGCCGGGGGGGGACATCGATCGAATCAAGAGCCAGCAGGCTTTTCTAAAGGCCCTGTTCAACAAGGCCGAGACGATGCGCAACGTATGGAAGGCCAAGCAGTTGGTGGATATCGTGGCCGCCACATGCCAGATGGATTTCACCGTGGCCGAGTTGGAGACCTTGACGGAGGAGCTGAGTGGGTTCCCGATAACCGACATCCAGTTTGTGACCGTTCCGGGGACGCCCAAGAACATCGGCGGGGCCAGCTACTACGTCGCCGACGAGGAAGAGGTCGCCAAGCTGGCGGTGGAGGTCAAGGCCAACACCGAGGTCTCGGCCGAGCTAATGGCCGAGATGCAGCCGACGGACTCCGAGAGCCGGGGGAAGGTGGAGGAGGTGTTCGGGCCGAACGCGGACGTGATAACCGTGCTGAGCGGTGGCAGGTCGTCGACCGCGGCGGCCCCCATAGTGGCCGAGGAGCTCAGGCTGTTCGGCCACTACAAGGTGTTCGAGGGCAACGCGAAGCGTGCCCACCAGAACACGACGCTCTACTACCGGCAGGAGGCAAAAGAGGCGTGTGAGGGGATAAAGCAGTCCATCCCGGAACTCGCCGACGCCCAGATGGTGATGGACGATACGGTGGCCACCGAGTACAACTCGCCGGTGGTGCTGGTCCT
>JAHIPE010000272.1 GCA_018894655.1 Actinomycetota bacterium | reverse complement strand
CGTGCTATCTGGAGCACCTTCTCCTCGTTGTCGCCGAAGATCTCCTCCGGCGCGCCGAACTCCAGGTATGTCCTGTCCACCTTGTCTATCAGCTTATCCAGCTTCTTCGCCGGCACGATGTCAGCGAGCCACCCGCCGATGTCCCGCGAGAGCATCAGCTTGCCGTCGCTGAAGGCGCCGGCTCCGCCCCAGCCACACAGGTTCGCGCACGGCTTACAACGTCGGCACGGCCCCGAGGGGACGGGGCACTCCCTCCCCTCCAGGCCTTCCCCCTTGTCGATTATGAGTACCTTGAGATCGGTCCTGCGGATAAGCTCCAGCGCGCAGAAGATGCCCGCCGGTCCCGCTCCCGTTATTATCACGTCGTATCTCTTCACCGTTACCGTTCCTTGCCTGTCGACTACCGCCCCGGCTTCCCGCGCAGCCCAAACCGCGCCAGCAATCGGTGTTTACGATATCATTATAGACCAGCCGTCCAGCTGAAAGGCGAAAGCCGTTGAGTATGCTCACCAGGAAGCTCCTTCCCACACAACCGTGCTCTTCGTAGCCATATTCCTGGTCGTGGCCGCGCTCTCCGGACTACTTCCCCTGCGGCAACTGCTGCGAATAGACTTGGCGTCGGTCACCAGGGAGCGGATTGGCTGAGAGCCTTTGTGGCCCCGCTGACGATCCAGGTAATAATCGGAATGGTCGCAACCGAGTCGTAAGGGGTGACCTCACTCTTTAAGATGATACCGTCGTTCCTGCTTCAGATAATCCTGCCGGCGCTGGAGAGCTACGCTTATATCGTCTCGCGGGAGACCGCAGACGGCCAGGTAGCGCTTGCGAGGCCGCTTTCAATCGTGCCTACCGCCTGCTGCCTTTTCTTCTCATTAGCACCAGGCCGGTGGGGGGTTTCTTCCTGAGCGCGCTCTGCTTCTTGCGGTTCCGCACCTCCTCGGCCAGGCGCACGCGGGCGTCCGCTATCTCCGCCTCCAGTTCCATCACGGTGTCCCTGAGACGGGAAATCTCGTCCTCCATTCCCAGGACCTTGCGGACGCCTGAGAGGTTCAGCCCTTCCTTCCGGGTAAGTCCCTGGATGTGCTTCAGGCGTTCTATGTCTGATTCCGAGTAGCGGCGCCTGTTCTTGGGGGTTCTCTCCGGGTACAGGAGTCCTTTTCGCTCGTAGAGCCGGAGCGTCTGCGGGTGAACCGCCCCGAGCCTCGCGGCCACGCTTATGATGTATACACCTTCTTCCTTTTTCTCTTTCATGCTATCTCCCTATTCGGTGGGCTGTCCCCCACCTTGGTCCTCCCCCTCAGGCCCCATCCAAGCCTTCCCCCCAAGAACCCCCCATCCCAACCTCCCCCCCAGAAGAGGGGAAGAGGCGGAGGGGGAGGATGCCGTAATCTACAAGTTTTAGTACCCGCCGTCAGGCCTTCAGGTGGGCCCGGATATCCTTGGGCTCTATCCCCTCGAGGCCCTCGATAATCTTGCGTTCATCACTGTCCAGTTTCTCTGGAACCACGACGCGAACGGTGACCTTCATGTCTCCTCTGCCCTTGCCCTTTAGACGGGGGACTCCCTTGCCCTTGAGCCGGAACGTTCGGCCGCTCTGGGTCCCCGCCGGTATCTTCAGCTTGACCCTGCCGTCAACGGTGGGTATCTCCACCCGGGTGCCAAGCGCCGCCTCGGAGAACGTCAGCGGAAGCTCCATGGTGATATTGCCGTTCTTCCGCCTCAGGTACGGGTGCTTCGCCACCCTGGTCACCACGTACAGGTCGCCCGGCGGCCCCCCGCCCGGGCCGGCCTCTCCCTTGCCCTTGAACTTGATGTGGGAGCCGTCCTTGACTCCCGCCGGTATACGCACCTTTATCTTTCTGGGAGTGCTCACCATCCCGGCGGCACCGCACCTGGAGCATGGGTTCTTTATGATAGACCCCCTGCCGCCACACGCGGGACAGGGCCTGCTCAGCCCGAACAACCCCTGGTCCTCGGACACCGACCCCCGGCCCCCACAGGTGGGGCAGGTCTCCGGTAGCGTCCCCGGGGCCGAACCGGTGCCCTTGCACTCCGGGCAGGTAACATTCCTGGTTAACGTTATAGGGACATACACGCCATCGAGGGCATCGTCGAAGGAGAGGTTGATATTGGCCTCGACATCGTTACCCCTGCGGCCCCTGGACCGCCGGCCGCCCCCTCCGGCACGCTGCTGCCCTCCGGCGGCGCCACCGAAGAGGTTGAAGATATCGTTCGGGTCCCCGGTAAAAGTGAAACCCTGGCCGCCGGCGCCCTGGAAGTTCCCGAACCCGTCAAACCCGGCGAAGTCCCCGGGCCGAAAACCCCCCGACCCGTACGCCCCGGCGGAGGTGAACAGCCTGCCTTCGTCGTACTGCTTTCTCTTCTCGGCGTCGCTCAAGACCTCGTAGGACTCGGTGACCTCCTTGAACTTCTCCTCAGAATCCTTATCGCCCTGGTTCTTGTCGGGGTGGTACTTGTGGGCCAGCTTTCGGTAGCTCTTCTTTATCTCGTCCTCGGTGGCTTTCCTGCCGACACCGAGTATCTTGTAGTAGTCCTTGCCATTCAACTTCATCACATCCGAAATCCGCTACTTCCCGGGCCCTCCGGCGGCAACCGGCCCGCCTATCCCTTGACCTGGCAGGATACCGACACCATGGCCGGTCGAAGCAGTATGCCCCTGAAACGGTATCCCTTCTGGGCTACCTCGACTACCGTGTCCTCGGGGCACTCGCCCGTCTCCACGACCATCATCGCCTCGTGGTGTTCGGGGTCGAACGGCTCGCCCTCGGGGTCGACAACCTCGAGGCCTTCCCCCCTCAGCACGTCCATCATCTGGCCCAGGACCATCTCCACACCCTCGCGTAGCCCCTGCGGCTCGCTCTCGCCCGAGTTCCCAAGCGCCCTCTCCAGGTTATCGATCACCGGAAGCAGTCTCTTCACCAGGACGGCCTCCGCGGTCTCCACGATACGGGTCTGCTCCCTCATCATGCGCTTCCGGTAGTTCTCGAAGTCCGCCTTGAGCCTCATGAGGCTATCCAGCAGCTCTTCGTTTCTCTCGGCTAACTCGCTCTCTTCGCCTTCCATCTCGGCAACCCCGCCCTCTTCCTCCATCTCGGATTCCACCTCTACCTCCACCTCGGCATCGGCATCGCCCTCCGGGGACTTCTGCTCCGGGGGTGCGTTCTTCCCATCGTCTTTGGGTGTTTTGCTCGAACCAGTACCCTCGCTCATCTCTTCTCCTCTGTAACCCCGCCACCGCCGGGCCTTTCTTACTTGATGCTCCAAGCGAAGCCCGGACCCCGCCGTGACCCCTTCTCGCTGTCAGCAGGGCTTACCCCGCTATTTCTCTTTCCTGGTCTCAGTCCTTATAGGGATTCTCTTGGGCTTCCCTGGCATCACCTTTGGAACGGTTACCGTCAGCAGGCCGTTCTCGTAGCTCGCCTTCACCTTATCGGCGTCGACCTCGGACGGAAGCCGGATCGAGCGCTGGAACGCCCCCGTGGCCCGCTCCACGCGGTAGTAGTTATCCTCGGTGACCTCCTTCTCGACACTGCGCTCGCCCCTTATGTTCAGGGTTCCCTCGTCAATCGACACGTCGATATCCCCGGGTTCGACACCCGGCAGTTCCGCCTCGACCACAAGGGAGCCCTCACGCTCGAAGATGTCAACCGCCGGGATCCATCTTCCACCCTCCGCGAATGGGGTGCCCGCACCGAGCGGCTGCACAAGATTCCTCCTTAGAAGCTTGTTCATGTCCTCCTGGACCCCAAGAAACAGGTCAAACGAATCCCGTCTTGTACCGGCCATTCTGACACCCTCCTCTCCCTGATCCATCCCGGGACTTTACCAGGAGCCACTAGGCCTGGTCGTCGTCCATGACCTCGAAGTCTGCGTCTATTACCTCTTCCTCGTCCGGGCCGGCCTCTGCCCCGGGCGTCTCTCCGCCCGGCGCGCCTCCGCCGGCCGAAGCCTGTGCGTAGACCGCCTCCGCCAGCTTATGAGATGCCTGCACCAGGTTGTCCACCGTGTCCCTTATCTTCTGGACGTCGCTGCCCTTCAGGGCCTCCTTGGCCTCGCTCAGCGCGGACTCGATCCTGGCTTTCTCGTCAGCGTCCACCTTGTCGCCCAGCTCCCGGAGCGACTTCTCGGTTGAGTAGACTACCTCGTCCGCCTTGTTGCGGGTCTCCGCCTCTTCCCTGCGCCTGTGGTCCTCCTCGGCGTGATCCTTCGCGTCATCCACCATCTTCTTCATCTCTTCCTCGGAAAGGCCGCCGGAGGCCTCGATGGTTATCCTCTGCTCGTTGCCTGTCGCCCTGTCGGTCGCGGTAACGTGCACTATGCCGTTGGCGTCGATGTCGAACGCGACCTCGACCTGGGGCACGCCCCTCGGCGCCGGCGGGAGCCCCACGAGGTGGAAGCGGCCCAGGGTCTTGTTGTACTCTGCCATCTCCCGCTCGCCCTGGAGCACGTGCACCTCCACGCTGGTCTGGCCGTCGGCCGCGGTGGTAAACGTCTCACTCTTTCGTGTCGGTATGGTGGTGTTGCGCTCTATCAGCTTGGTGAACACGCCGCCCAGCGTCTCGATGCCCAGCGACAGCGGGGTCACGTCCAGCAGCAGGATGTCCTTGACCTCGCCCTTGAGCACCCCCGCCTGGATTGCCGCACCCACAGCGACTACCTCGTCAGGGTTGACGCCCTTGTGCGGCTCCTTACCCCCGGTCAGCTCTCGAACCTTATCCTGGATAGCGGGCATGCGGGTCGCGCCACCGACCAGGATGACGTGCTCGATGTCCTTTGGCTCGAGCTTGGAGTCCTCCATCGCCTGCTTGAACGGGCCCACGCACTTGTCCACGAGGTCCGCCGTCATCTTGTTGAACTCGGCCCGGCTCAGTGTCATGTCCAGGTGCTGCGGGCCCTCCTGGGTGGCTGTTATGAACGGCAGGTTTATGTTGGTGGTGGTGGTGGTGGATAGCTCGATCTTCGCCTTCTCCGCGGCCTCCTTGAGCCTCTGGAGGGCCATGCTGTCGTTCCTGAGGTCGATGACGGTCTTCGCCTTGAAGTCGTCCGCCATCCAGTCGATTATCCGCTGGTCCCAGTCGTCACCCCCCAAGTGGGTGTTGCCGCTGGTGGATTTCACCTCGAAGACACCGCCGCCGATCTCCAGCACACTCACGTCGAAGGTGCCGCCACCGAGGTCGAAGACCAGGATCGTCTGCTCCGTCTCCTTGTCAAGCCCGTATGCCAGGGAGGCGGCCGTGGGCTCGTTGATGATGCGGAGCACCTCCAGGCCGGCGATCTTCCCGGCGTCCTTGGTAGCCTGGCGCTGGCTATCGTCGAAGTAGGCGGGCGTCGTTACGACCGCCTGGGTTATCTTCTCGCCCAGGTAATCCTCCGCGTCCGACTTCAGCTTCTGCAGTATCATCGCGGAGATCTCCTGGGGTGAGTACTCCTTGTCGTCTATCTTGATCTTCTCGTTTGTTCCCATTTTCCGCTTTATCGACGTGATGGTCCGGTCCGGGTTGGTTATGGCCTGCCGCTTGGCAACCTGGCCCACCAACCTCTCGCCGGTCTTGGAGAACGCGACAACGGACGGGGTCGTCCTTCCCCCTTCTGTGTTGGGGATGACGGTGGATTCTCCACCCTCCATGACCGCCATGCAGGAGTTGGTCGTCCCGAGGTCTATTCCGATTACTTTCGCCATTTCTGCATCACTCCTTACGTCCGTAGACCTTTTTCAAGCAATAAAACTTGTTATATCTTAATACATGAGTCTATTGTTGTCAAGTATATTTATAATGTTATTATCATGTAATAGTACAACGACATATAATAGTACAACGAATCGTGAGTACCATTTTGTTTATCGAATGTTTCTTTGGCTGGATGTTCAGGCATTGCCGACTTAACGCTGAGATTGTAAGCATCGCTATAATGCCTGACCCCACTTGTAGGCTGTCTTGTACGGCTTCGGGGCACGTTGTCACCGGCAAGACGGCGAGTGCGAGGTCTGCAACCGCCGGTGGCGGACCTCGCCCGTGGCGCCCGTGGCGCTATCACCTTTCCCCGGCACATCCCGGCCTCGGCGGCCGGAAATCTCTCGTATTGCACTCTCCCATATTTTATGTATCATTAACGCGTTGGTTTATTCGCCCGGTCTGCTTAACGGGCAGGAACAGTGCTTGAGTTGTTGGATTACAGCCTCGGGAGGTGAGATCGTGGGAGAGCCAAGCGACAAGAGACCCGTCATCGATGTCGATGAGTGTACCGGTTGTGGGCTATGCGTGGACGTATGCGAACAAGAGGTCCTGGACCTGGTGGACGATATCGCCAGCATAGTGAACGCGGAAGCGTGTACCGGCTGTGGGGACTGCTTTGATGAGTGCCCCGTAGAAGCGATGGTCATGCAGTAATCGCGGGTAAGTGCTTACAGATAGTAAAGTCGGGTGCTGCAGTTGACTTGCGGTGGCTTTATTTTACAGGAGCAACAACTACAACAGAACCCAACAGAAAGTAACCCTAGGTTACTCATTTGACAAACGTAACAAGATTTATGTTATACTCGCCAAAAGCGGCACAAGATACAGGCGTCGCGTGAAGGAGGAGGATTGGCGAGAACCAGGAATCAGAATCCTTCCTTGAAAAAGTATCGTGAGCTCTCCGATAAGAACCTGGTAAGGTACGCCAGGGCGGCTGACCCTCTCGCGGAAACCGTCCTTATAGACCGTTACCAGTACCTTGCTCACGTGAAGGCGCGCTCCTACTTCCTTACCGGTGCTGACCATGAGGACACGGTACAGGAAGGCATGATCGGGCTTTTCAAGGCGATAAGGGATTACAAGGAAGACGAGCTCTGCTCTTTCCGCTCGTTCGCCATACTGTGCATAACCCGGCAGATAATCACCGCGGTGAAGACCCATGCCCGGAAGAAGCACAACCCGCTGAGCTCGTACCAGTCGCTTGACACCCAGGTGCCCGACGAGAGCCTCCTCGACAGTCTGGCCTCTCAGAGAACAGGCCCGGAGAAGTCCGAGGACCCCCTCGAACTGTTTATCTTCGAGGAGGAGCTGGATGGCGTTATCGGGGTCCTGAGAGACAAGCTCAGTTACCTTGAGTGGAGCGTCTTCGTGGAGTACCTGGAGGGCAAGAGCTACCAGGAGATCGCCGAAGAACTCGACTGCGAGACAAAGGTCGTTGACAACGCCCTGTGTCGCATCAAGCAGAAGATAAAGAAAGAGTGCGCCCTCACCGCCTGACCTTCAGTACCCGGATGTGAGAACTAACCTTGAACTGCCCTTATTCCCTTGCCCCCTCTGCCCCTTCCCCCCTTCTGGGGGGAAGGTTGGGATGGGGGGGTCTTGGGGGGAAGGCCAGGATGGGGGGTAGTGATGGTTACGCAGTCACTCTAACTACACGCTCCCTCAGCCGGTGATGTCGGTGAAGGCGGTGCACGCCCCGCAGTATACGCAGCCGCTATCGCATGTTGACGCGTGAAGCCCGGACCCCGCCACAATCGCCGCCGCCTTCTCGTACATACCTTTCATCTCTTCCGCCCCGGGAGGGGACCAGGCCTCGAGGGGTGTTCCCGCGAGCGGCCGGAGCGGGAGCAGGAACGGGTAGACACCCATCGACGTAAGCAGCCGGCAACCCTCCAGGACGCTTTCCTCCGACTCTCCCAGCCCGATGATAATGAAGCTCGTCACATGCCCCTCACCGAGCGCCTCCACCGACCTCTCCCAGGCCTGCCTGTACCGGGAAAGACCGGTCGCCGCCTTGCCCGGAGCCATCACGGTCAAGACCTCCCGGTCGAAGCTCTCGATGTTTATCGCCACGCTGTCGGCAACCTCCGCAACCCGGTCTATGTACTCGAGGTCGCCCGGCGGCTCGAACTGGACGTGCATCTTCATGTCGGCCGCGCCCTTCACCGCCGCCGCGCACCGTAGAAGCGGTTCTATCCCCCGGTCCTCGCCCGGGGTCGTCCCGGTGGTCAGTACCAGGTGGGAGTACCCCTCCAGCCGCGCCGCGGCGGCAACCCTCGCCAGGTCCTCAGGGCTCTTCCGGGGAACCGTCTCCCCGCTCCCGGCGCTCACCGCTATCGCGCAGAACCGGCAGGAGTCGTCCCCATGAGCACACCCCTGCACCACCGTAGAGCCGATGCCGTCTCTCCCGTGCCTTAACGCGACCTTGTAGTAGGGAATAGAATCAGGGGTGGCCTCTCGGTAGTACTCCGGCTCACCGGCGACGTCCAACCCGCACACGCCGACCCCGTCCAGAAGCAGTTCCCACGACTCCCCGGAGTGCCGTATCTCGTATGGGGAGCGGCACGCGTACCACGCTCCGCTGGGCACACTCGCCGGAACGCCGTCCAGGAAGATCGTAATGCCGTCGGCGGGACCCGCCCCCCCCACCCTTGAGCGAAGCCCGTCGGGGATGCGCACGCCCCTTGCCTGGAGGTCTATCTTGAGGTCGATCCCGCCGCTGAATGTCCCCTCCGCGCTCATCAGCCCGCTCCCGCTCCACCTCCCATCGCTCCACCGAACGGGATAACCGCCGTGTCGGGAGCATTGTGTGCCCCTACTGCCGCCAGCGCCCCTATGCACCCGCGGGGACCCGTCACCTCACGCAGGTCAACCCCCGACCTCCCCGCCACGCCTTGCGCGTCCTCGAGGGTTACCATCCTGTGCCTGGCGGCTACGGTGAACCCGCGAAGCTGCTCTCCAATGAGAACTTTGCCTGAGACAGCCATCCCGCACTGGTCACTGTAGCACCTCTCTGCCAGCATCTCTTCGAAACGCTCACCGACCGCTTCGGCCCTACCGGGGTCCACGCCCATGACAACAGCGGTCGAGCAACAGTTGGTGGTCTTGTGTGGGTTATCCGGGAAAAGCTGTACGATGGTGTGGCCGAGGTACACGCACTCCCGCTCCTCCTCCAGCGCAAACGCTATCTCGTTGACCGTCGACCAGGTGGCACCGCGCTCGGCGTCATCGGTGTCGTCTACACCTACTATCAGCTTCCTCGACGCCGGGAGCCGCAGTGTCGCCCTTCCCAGGCCGGACCCGCCTCCCCGCTGGTGCACGACGGTGGAAAGCACGTTCTCGGCCATGCCGCGGCAGAGCGTCGCCGCCACGCCTCCCCCCGCCAGCCCGGCGTAGGTCACCGCCACCTGGTCCCCCTCGATCCGCACCTCCTCGAGACCCGCCCCGGAGACCCCGGGCGTAAGCTCCAGCGCCGCCGTGCCGGTGCGGCAGGTGAAGATGTTTCTGGCCCCCTCCCTGCGCGCGTTAATAACCAGGGAGCTGGTTCGGGCGTAGTGGTATACCTCCCATGCCGCCCCCCCACCGCACCTGCCCCTTGCGTGGTACTCGTGCAGTTCCACGTGCTCCCCGATCTCGTCGGTGAGCGCGACGATCTTCTCGTAAGGGGTGATATACGGCAGGCCGCCGTACCGCTCCCTGATCTCGTCGGGGGTCAGTTCCTCTTCCATCCCGCCTCGGCGCTCCTCTCGTCCTGCTCTCATGCTACATTAACACAACCCCCCACGCTTCCCCTGTCGCGTTTGTGCCTCAACCGTTTGTTACGTTACAGTGGCGACAACAGATCCGCGCCTGAGAGACGCGGCTCAAGGGGTGGGGTGGCGACAACAGATCCGCGCCTGAGAGACGCGGCTCAAGGGGTGGGGTGGCGACAACAGATCCGCGCCTGAGAGACGCGGCTCAAGGGGTGGGGTGGCGACAACAGATCCG